>NZ_JACBWZ010000102.1 GCF_013870595.1 Streptomyces sp. WELS2
TCTCCGGGCTGACGGCCCTCGCCCGGCACGGCCGGAGCCGGCGCGGCCCGGCAGCGAACCCGGTCGGCCACGCACCGGAGTTCCCGGAATCGACCACGGGAGACGGACGGAACCCCTCCGCCGGCCCCTCCCGGACGGAGGGCCGGGAGGACGACGCGTCCATCACGCTGGGGCGAGCGGTCTACGACATGACGCGGCCCGTCCGGCCCGTCCCCGCACAGGGACTGGCGGACGACCCGCCGTTCACCGCGCGGGCCGCCGTCCACAGCCATGTCGCACACCTCGCCTCACCCGGCCTGCTGGGCAACCCCGAAACCGTGCACATCCCGCTGACCGGGCACAATCTCCTGCTCACCCTCACCGCGACGGGCACGGACGAGGTGGTGCTGCGGTCGCTGCGGGCCGAGGTGACGGACCGCCTGCCGCTGCGCGCGGACGGACTCTCGCTGGCCCGGACCCGGATGCCCGACCTGGTCATGAGCGCCGACCTGCTGGAGTCCGCCCAGCGCGCGGTCCGCGCCTACCGGCGGCTGCGCAGGCCCGATGTCGCGGTCCTCCTGGATTCCTCGCCCGCGCCCCTCCTGGCGGGAGCCGGAACGGACTCCGCTCTGCCGCTGACCGCCGCGCCGGGTGCGAGCGCCACCCTCGTCTGCGCGCCCGTGACGGACGACGGGCGGTGGGTGCGGTGGCGGCTGACGGCCGAGATCATGTGCGCGGGACGTGTCTGGCGGCCCTGGTGGGACCTCACGGTCACCGCCACCACCGGTTTGGCACGCTTCAGCCCCGACGCCGCACCGACGCACGCGCCCGTGCACGCGCTCTACCCCGACCACTACGACCCCGGGGACCCGGAGGGACAGCGAGCCGCCCCGGAGACGGACGGCACGTTCCAGGTGGCGGCCCACACCTCGCGGGACGGTCGGGGAGTGCTGGAGACGCCGTCCCGTCCCGAGCCGCACCCCGAGCCGCCCGGCGCCGCCGAGGCCATCCGGCGCGCCGCCGCCCTGGCCCGCACCGGAGACCTTGCCGGTGCCGTGGAGGCCTGCCGGCCGGCGGCGGAGGCGGACAGCGGACAGGCCGCCTACCTGCTGGCCGGGCTCGCACAGCTCCAGGGGGACCTGGACGGCGCGGTGCGCTGGTACGAGCGGGCCGCCGCCCGCCGTGTCGCACCCGCGTACAACAACCTCGGCGCGCTGGCCATGCTGCGCGACGATCTCGGTGCGGCCGAACACTGGTACCGCCGGGGGATGGACGCGGGCGACTGGGCGGCGGCCGTGGGGCTCGGCCTGGTACGGGAGAGGCTCGGGGACGAGGCGCAGGCCGAGGAACTGTGGCGGCTCGCCGGCAAGCGGGACGCGCCGAACGCGGATCAGAACCTCGCGGTCCTCTACCAGCGGCAGGGCCGGCACCGGGAGGCCGGCGAACTGTTCACGCGGGCCGCCGAGGCGGGCGACGTCCAGGCGGCCGTGCAGGCCGGCTTCCGCTGCCATGAAGCCGGCGACCGCGCCGGAGCGGAGCGCTGGTGGCGCACGGCGGCCGACGCGGGCAACGCCGAGGGCGCCTTCTACCTGGGGTTGCTGCTCGTACGCGAAGGGCGGGCCGCAGAAGGGGAACGGCTGTGGGAACGCGCCGCCGAACGCCTCGGCACGCCTGGTCAGGCGGTCGCGACGACCCCTTCGGGGCCGGAGGCGGGGACCGTCTACCGCGTCGGCGGGGCCGCGGAGTCGGGTGAGGCGTACGCCGCCTACCACCTCGGGCTGCTGCACTGGGAGCGGGACGACCACGACGCCGCGCTCGCATGGTGGACCCTCGCCGCCGGGGCCGGCCACGCGGAGTCCGTGCTCGCGCTGTGCGAGCTGCACCTGAACGTACGCGGCGACCTCGCGGAGTGCCTGCGCTGGGGGTACGTCGCGCTGGAGATCGAGGGCGTGCCGGCCGACCGGGTGGCGGACCTCGCCGCGGGGATGCGCCAGGTCGCGGAGCAACTGACCGGTGCCGGCGGTGCGTTCGCGCCCGATCCGGCGTCCGCCGTGGAGGCGTGCTTCCTGGCGGCCGAGGCCTACCGGCGCCTCACCGCCCAGGACGGTGCTCACCGTCCGGCGTGGGAGGAGACCATCCGGCGTCTCGTCGCGCTGGCCGAATCGTCCGGCTCAGCGCGAGCACGGCAGCAGGCCGCGAGCGCGGCGGCGCGATTGCGGGCGGCGGGCTGACAGGGCGCCGTGTCCCGGGCGGCCCGGAGGTCCGCTCGACGCGGTGAAGCAGCCGTCGAGCGTCCCTTCGTCCGCTTGGCGCAAAGCCGCCGCCTCGGCTCAGCCGAGTGCCTTGACCGCCTGGTAGTAGGTCCAGGCCGTGCTGTCGCACGCGGTCTTCGTGGCCCCGGAGTAGTTGGCGCAGACGCGCTTGAGGTCCTCGTAGAGGGCGCTGTCGAGCCGCGACTTGTTGGCGCTGAAGGTGCCGGCGGCCTTGTAGTTGCGGTAGCCGAAGTCATGGCGGGCGCAGGACGTGGCGAAGGGGAAGCCGAACGGGTTGTCCGGCGAGGAGGAACAGTAGTCGGTCGACCAGTCGAACCCGTACGCGGACCAGGCGGCCTGGTTGGCCCGGGCGGCCACCCAGAGGTTGTAACTCGACGCGTTGGTCTGGGTCCAGCTCGCGAGGACCTGGGACTTGTCGGCGGGAGCGGCGTCGGCGGCGGTCGCGCCGCCGACGGTGGTGATCACGGCGAGAGCCGAGGCGGCCAGGCCGGCGGACAGTCTTCGGTGCATCCCACACCTCCATGAGACTGCGACTCTCCCTGAGCCGCAGGTACATGACAAATATGTGACGCCTCAACGCTACGTCCGGACAACGGAGTTGCATTGAATCGTTGAATACCGGCCGAACTCACATGGTCCGCGCCCGCACCCCATCGACCGCCCGGCCGACCGCGATGATCTACGGTCTACTACTGCACCAGTCCTGATCCTTGGCAACGGGGAAATACGCACATGTACAAGACAGCAGCCCTCACCAGCGCTCTGCTCGCGGCGGTGGTCCTGGTGACCGGATGCGGCAGTGAGAAGAAGGGCGCCGGCCCGGCCAAGGCGAGCGAGGCCTCGCCGGGTACCTCGGCGAGCGGTGAGGTGAAGGGCTCGGCCTCGGGGGAGAAGGGTGCTCGGCACCAGGTGGTCTTCGAGGTGGGCGGCACGGGGGCGGCCCAGGTCATGTGGAACGGGAACAGCAACCACTTCGAACAGGTCACGCTGCCCTGGAGCAAGACGGAGTCCATGCAGTTGGAGGGTGCCGAGCTGAAGGCCGGTGTCACGGTGTCGGTGGTGCCCGGCTCGGTCAAGGGCCCGGACGGGATGCTCAAGCCGGCCCCCTGCACCATCAAGGTCGACGGCAAGCGGGTCGCCGACAACCAGGACGGCAAGTCGCCCGAGCCCTGCGAGTACAAGCTCAAGGGCTGACAGCCGTCCGCCGTCGGACCGGGACATCGCTCGGTCAGGCCGGTCTGCCTCGCGGCCGCCGGGTCCGCCGACTTGACCGACCCGGCCGGTGTCGCGGCCGCCACCGTCACACTCCGCACGGCCGGGTGGAACGACGGCCGCACGCCGGAGGCCGAGGTCCGCCGGTGGAGTGCGGGCCTCGGTCAGTCGTGTTCGGGCTCCACCGGGAGCCACAGTTCGGCTTCGGCCTCGGTCTTCTCCGGCGACAGGCGGGTGCGCAGGATCTCAGGGCCGGGACGGCCACGGTACGGGTTCGACGGGAACCACTCGGTGAACACGTCCCGCCACAGCGCCTGGATGGCCCACGGCACCGGGCCGGAGGCCGTGAAGACGGCCCAGGTCCCGGCCGGCACCTTCAGCGTGGTCGTACCCGCGGGCGCGGCCGCGGAAGTGATCACGCCGTGGTAGTAGTCGAGTTCGGTGTTCTCGGCCCGGCCGGGATCCAGGTCGTCGCAGACCGCGACGACGCCGTGCGGCTCCTGGTCCGACAGCTCCTCCAGGAGCGTCATGGTCTGCGGGGAGATTCCCCGCACGAAGTCCGCGATCGCCTGGTTCGGCCCCGCATGCACCAGCGGGACCCGGGCCTTGAGCCCGACGACGGTGAAGTCCGCCTTGTCCACCACGCGGTAACGCATACTGCTTTTTCCCTCGATCGTGAGCCGGAAGGCCATCCTGGACTGGGAATTGAGCGCGGCGCCGGTACGGCGTGCCTCGCCCGGTCCGATGCCGTGCATGGCGCGGAACGCCCGCGCGAACGCCTCCCCGGAGCCGTAGCCGTAGCGGACCGCGATCGTCAGCAACGTCTCACGTCCGGCGACGACTTCGGCTGCCGCGACGGTGAGCCGACGGCGCCGGATGTACTCCGACAGCGGCATGCCCGCGAGCGCGGAGAAGATCCGGCGCAGGTGGTACTCCGAGGTGGCGGCGATACGTGCCAGCTCCTCCACCTCGATCTCGCGGTCGAGGTGACGTTCGATGTGCTCCAAAGCCCGATTCAGCCGCTCCAGCACGCCCGGTCTCCTTCCTCCGGCGTCCACGACGCCGCCCTCGCCGCGGGCGAGCTCCCCGCTGCCCGGCCGCTGGTGCTCCGGGAGCCGGCGCGACCTGCCTGGCTGGTCCTCCCCCGTCCTCCGGACAGGGTGCTCGGTCCTTCACGTGATCTTGTCCAGCATGTTGTCATGAAGCCCGGCTACTCGGTGCCGTCCCCGTCCGGGCCCGGCGTGGCCTGGCCCAGGCCCCGGCGGATCGCGATCTCCACGGGGGAGTACGCGCCGTCGGCCCGCTCCAGCTCGTACGGCGCGGCCGGCATCAGCGGCGGCTGGGCCATGAAGCGCGGCCGCACCCCGTGGTGCGGTTGCGCCGCGTGCACCAGGAACGGATGGCACAGGAAGACATCGCCCGGGGACCCGGTGGCGAGTGCCTGCGGCCGGTGATCGGACACCGCCACCAGCTCGGGGGCGAGAGTCAGCCCGCTCGCTCCCTCTTCCCCGTACCTCTCCAGCACCTTCGGCACGTCGAGGTGCGAGCCGACCCGGATCCGGGTCGGGGCGTCCTCCTCTCCGACCTCGCTGAACAGGAAAAGCATCAGCAGCGCCCGGCCCCGGGAACGCAGATTGGTGAAGTACCAGTTCTCGCCCTCCGGCAGATAACTCCCCTCGATGTGCCAGCCCGCGTCGTCGGGCTCCTCCTCGTGCGGGAAGCGCAGCGGGAACGTGCCCAGTGAGTAGCGCGGCTCCCAGCGTCCCGCGCCGACGAGCAGGTCGTAGGCGCGGTGCAGGGCGGGGGAGTTGGGTGCGGCGGCGAACGGTCCCTGTGCCATGCCGGCCACCCAGTGCACGGGCCGCGTCCACGTCGCCGGGTCGTCCGGGGCGCAGCCCGTCTCGCGCCACAGCAGCCGCGCGCAGTCCGCGGCCACGCGCGGCGCGACGGCACCCTCCAACTTGACGAAGCCATCGCGAAGGAATCGGGAAACCAAAGTCGTGTCGTCCATGCCCCCATCGTGCGTCGGCACCGGCTCCGGCCACCCGACATTCCCCGCACCACCTTTGTCGGGTGCCGAACCGGACCCCGCCCGGCTCCGCGGAGGACCGGCCAGACCTCGAACTCGAATCCGGCGGCCCGACACCTCGTAGCCGCCGACGACCAGCCGCATGCGCCGGGCCACCTCCTCGACGCCGGTGACCGAAGGGCCCGGTTCCAGGACCTCGTTCACGAAAGCTCCGGGCAAGGCCGACTCAGAAGTGTGTCGGTGGTGTGTGGCAGCATCCACGCCATGACGACAACAGGGATGGGCCGCGGACTGGACTTGTTCCGGAAGGGCGATTTCCCCATCTACACGCTGACCTTCGTGCGGGACCTGCGCCCCGCGGAGCTGCTCACCCGTATGGGCGTGGATCCGGAGACCTTGGGATTGCGCGGCGCCACGGACCTGTGGGACGACTTCGGTGACGACCTTTTCGACGATGAGGAGCCCGTCGTCACCAGCAACGTCGACGGCTCGTGGACGTGGGCGTGGGAACAGGGCGGCATGCACGGACTCGACGAGAGGATCTTGAGCCGCGTCTCCACGGGAACCGAGGCCGTCGTGCTCCACTACAACGAGAAGCCGATGCACTGGTTCAAGTACGCGGTGGGCGGCGAGGTCGTCGTCGACTTCCACACTCTCCAGGCGATCGAACCGACCGGCCAGGATCCGGCACGACTCGACGACGTCATGAGGCCCCTCGGACTCGTCCCCGGCCGGGTCGCGCCTCAGCACAGCGTCCTCGCCCTGGTGGAGGACGCCTTCGACATCCGTCTGCGCCACCCCGACGAGGTCGGCGAGCAGCGGTGGAGCGGCAGGCTGCGCCCCCTGCCGGACTGAGATCCCGAGCGGCGGCCCCGGGATCCGGTCCGCGACGGCCCCTGCCACAGCCCCGGCACGTACGCCGACCGGTGCTACGCCTTCGTCCTACTCGTCCGGGTGCGCAGGCCGGGGTCTCGGCGGCAGGGGTGGGTGACGCTGCGCCGGTTAGGGCAGGCGGGCGGTCCGTGCGCCGTCGGCGGAGAGCAGGAGGCGCCAGGAGCGGCCCGGCGGCGTGATAGTCGACGGCAGCCGGTTCATGCGGCCAGACGCTCGTCGTCGCTCAGCAGACCGATGCCGCCCACCGCTCCAGCAGGGCCTCACGCTCGCGAGGCGCAGGCGGCGCGCCCCACGCGGACTCGGGCGGGGGAGCGTCGGCAGGCCCGCGGCGACGATGGCGGTCCACTTGCGGCGCCCCCCGTTCAGATGCCGCACCGGGTCGAACTGCTCGGTGCTCGGCGCCGATCCCGAACGCTTCCCCGCTTCGCCCACATCCAGGCGCGGGAGCCCGATGAACTTCCCGTAGTCCCCGCCGAGCGCCGGTCTCATCCAGGAGTCGTCGTGCGGAAGCGGGCCCGGTAGGCGGTCGGTGAGATGCCCAGGGCGTTCTGGAAGGCCCGCCGCATCGCCTCGGCGGAGCCGAAACCGGCGCGTGCCGCGACGGTGTCCACGGGCTCGGTGCCCGACTCCAGCAGCGTCTGTGCCGCTTCGAGGCGGATCGCCTCCGTGTAGCGTCCGACCGTCGTGCCGACATGGGCCCGGAAGAGCCGGTTGAGGTGGCGTACGCTCACGCCGGCGCCGCGCGCCAGCGCGGTCGGGTCGTGGTCCGCGCCGGGATCCGCGCCGATGAGGTCCATGACCCGCCGGACGACGGGATGCGTCGACTCCCGCAGGGTCAGCCGAGCGCTGAACTGCGACTGCCCTCCCGGGCGCGCCATGAAGACCACGAGTTCCCGTGCGACCTCCCGGGCCACGTCGGGACCGTGGTCCTGCTCGACCAGCGCGAGGGAGAGGTCGATGCCCGCCGTCACTCCGGCCGAGGTGATCACATGACCGTCGTGGACGAACAGGGCATCTCTCTCCACCGTGACATCGGGGTAGCGGAGCGCCAGTTCGGGGGCCAGGCGCCAGTGGGTGGCGGCCCGCCGTCCGTCGAGCAGTCCGGCCTCGGCCAGCATGAACGCACCGGCGCACACCGAGGTCACCCGGCGGGCACGGCCGGCCAGGTCCTTCGTCATGGCCACCAGTGCCGGGTCGGCGACGGCTTCACGCCACTCCCGCCGCCCCGGGACCAGCAGGGTGCCCAGCTGTTCCGGCAGGTCTTGCCGGCCGGTGTGGGCGTCCAGCCGGACGGGGGCGGAGGTGGCCACCGGTCCTGGAGCGGCGGAGACGATCCGCACGTCGTACCGGGCCCCGTACGCGTTCGCCGTCGTGAAGACCTCGGCGGGCCCTGCCACGTCCAGCAGCTGGACGCCGGGGAAGGCCAGGATCACCACGACCTGCCGTGGCCGCCGGTCGCTCACTCCGGCCACGGCGAGTCGAGGACCGCCCGGACGAAGTCGCCTCGTTCGAATCCCGGCAGATAGTGCTCCAGGACATCGGCTTTGATGTTGCCGAAGGTCGTCTCCGGCTTGGGACCGACGCCCTGGGCGAAGGCCTCCAGGATCCGCCGTTTGAAGTCGGGACGGGGATGCAGGGCGAGGACGGCCGCGCGGTCGGCGGGTGCGATGTCGCCGTAGCCGATGCCCAGTACGTCGTACTCGACCCCGGCGGTGACCAGCGCGACCTCGGGTTCCATGAACTCCGGGATGCCGGGCGTGGTGTGCAGGGCGATCGCCGTCCACACGCGGCGAACGCCGTCCTCGGGCACTCCGTGTTCCCCCAGGAACCGGCGCGCCGCCTCGGCGCCGTCGACCTCGAAGCGCCGGCCACTGTCGTGGAAGCGCCGGCCGAGGCCCAGGTCGTGGAACATCGCGCCGATGTACAGGAGTTCCGGGTCGAAGTCGAGGTCGCGCCGACGGCCCTGGAGAGCGCCGAAGAGGTAGACCCGGCGCGAGTGGTGATAGATCACCTCGCTCGTCTCGTCCCGCACCAGCTCGGTCGCCTCCCGGGCAAGCTTTGTGTCCGGCACACCGACTCCGGCGACCAGCGTTTCGTCCGTCATCTTTCCACCTCACATCTGCCAGGCGTACGCGCGAGCCCCGCGCCGTGACCTCAGTCTTGTCCGTGCGGCCGGGCGGCACCATGTCCGTACGGACGGGCATCCCACGGATCCGGACACCGGGGCGACCCGGGTCCGCCCGGGGCATTTCGACCGCCGGTACACCGGGAGGCCGAGCCGTCGATCACCGAACCTGCCGACGCTCGTCACCGCGGACGCCGGGTCCGGCCGGTCGGCGACGGGGTTTCCGTTCCGCCGGCCTACCTCACCGCGGTCAGCGTCGCGTAGACCACTACGTTGCCCAGGTAGCCGGTGTCCTCGGTGTAGCCGCCGCCGCAAGTGATCAGCCGGAGCTCGGGCCGGCCGGAACCGCCGTAGACCTTCTTGCCGGGGAACCGGCTCTTGTCGTAGAGCTCGACGGCGCGGACGGTGAACACCGCTGTCCGCCGGTCCGCCCTGCCGATCTCGATGGTGGCGCCCTGGCTCAGGGCTCCGAGGTCGTAGAAGACACCGGGGTCGCCGGCGGGGGTGTCCACATGCCCGGTGACGATGGCGGTGCCCGCCGAGCCGGGAGCGATGCCGTCGCCGTACCAGCCGGCGAGGCCGGGCTCGTCAGGGGGTGGAGTCCGCAGCGCCCCGGCCGCGTCGAGGCCGACTCGTGTCATCGGGGCGTTCACGCCGATGGCGGCGATCCGGAGCCGGACCGGATCCGCGGGGGGCAGCGGACGGACCGCCGGGACGGTGCGGTCCGCGGAGGCGGAGAAGGCCTGGCCCGCCGAAGGCCGCGGCGGCTCCTCGTCGCGCACCCCGCTGATCAGCAGCACCGCGCCCGCCGCCATCGCCCAGCCCAAGGGGAACACGGCGGGGAGGAGCGGGCCTCGGGCGGAGCGGGTCGGTGTCCGGGTGCCGTGGCGGATGAGCCTTCGCTTCACGGTGGTGCGGTGTCGTCAGGTTCCGTTGGCGTTCGGCCGGCGGCACAGCCAGACCACACCGGCGGCGGCCGTGAAGAGCAGCGCACCCCCCAGGGCGAGCCCCGTGTCCGAGTCGTCGGCCGGTCCGAAACCGGCGTCGACCGAGCCCTCAGGAGAGCGGCCGGTGATCTGGTACGTCCCCGTGACCTTGGTCAGGGGTGGGCACTTGAGGGTGATGGTGTCACTGCCCGGCTTGGTGCCTTCCGGGATCTGGAACTCACCGGTGAGCACGCCCTCCTCATCGCCTTCGAAGAGGTGGAAATCTCCTCCGGCCTCCGAGGCGCCCTTGCCGTAGTCCGCGTCAGGGTCGCAGGCGCTGGTACTGACCGTGACCGTGGAACCCGGGGAGGCATTCCGCGGCTCGATGAGGATGTCCGAGTCGTCGGCGGCGGCAGCGGCCGGGATCTGCAGTACCAGGGCACCGAGAGCCAGGCCGATACCTGCACCCATGTGTGTGTAACGCATGCGAACCCTCCAACGGACAGTGCCCGGCCTGTCTGCGCGCACCTCACCTGTGTTCCGCTCACGAGGCAACCGACAGTCCGTCAGTCCCGCAACCCGACGCATCAGGACACGTGTCACCCGTTCAGGCGCGAGGGGGCTTCCGCTTGATCGCTTGCGCAGGTCACCGCCGCGCAGACCGGCGCCGGGCGTCACCCGCCACCCCGTACCCATAACGGTGAAGCCGACCGTGTGTCCCGCACGGTGCGGGGGTGTGTCGGGCGCCCGCGCCGGGAACTCACGCGACCTTCCGCACGCCGGGCGTCGTCACCCATATGGACGCACGGGCGAGGGTCGGCCCGCGCGCCGTTTGTTCAGCACTCGTCGGGATGCCGTCGCCGAGGGCGGCCGACCGGCCGACCGGCCGGCCGGTCTCGGCGGCGGCTGTCTCCCCGTGTCCGAGGCCGGCACCAACACGCCTGCTTGCCAAGGCATTTGCCGAGGGCCCGGCCGGGGACGAGTCGGGCAGTCCCTAACCGGAGTACGACATCGTGGCCCGGGCCGCCCGGTGGGCCGCCCGCGGTTTCCGGATCCCCACGGGGCGAGCTCCCAGGTACCCTGCGGATGCGGTACTCGGCTGTACTCGGTTTCCCTCAGGCTCGGCCCTCTGCGGATGCGATCCTCGGCTTCCCCTGAGCCCGGCCCCCTGCGGACGCGGTCCCGGCCGCCCCCCCGGGCGAGCACCTGAGGGGCAGCGGTGTCACACCGTCAGCTCACGTTCACGTCCACGCAGGCGTAGAAGGCGTTGGCGGTGTCGGCGATGTTCCACACGGCCAGTACCTTCTGCTTGCCGGTCAGGCTGCCGAAGTTCACCTGGTGGGTGACGGTCTCGCCGGGCCGGGCGCCGCCGTCGTCGAACTCCGCGATCTTCCGGCCACCCGCGTAGTACTGCCAGGTGCTGGTGGCGTGCCGTGCCGTCAGCCGCCAGCTGAAGCTGGTCGTCCGGCTGACCGGGGTGACCTTCCAGCCCTTGCTGTCGTCGTCGAGCTCGGCGAAGGCGGCGTTCCCTCCGCTGCAGCTCATCAGGCCCTTGGGGCCCTCCACGCTCTGCGGCTCGTACTTGATGGAACCGCAGGAGACCAGGCCGGCCGCGCACTGGGCCTGCCGGCTGGGGGGCGAGGATATGTAGCCGTGGGCGCTCGCGCTGGCGGCCGGCAGGCTCACGGCCAGGAGCGGGGCGATCCCCGCGCCGATGGCGGCGGCCAGTGTCTTCTTGCTCTTCATGACATCTCCTGTGGGGGTTCGTGCCCGTCGACGCGAAGGCGAGACAGGCATGAGCATGTCAAACAACAGCACCGTGGCCACGGGGATGGCCATGTGCGGTGACGGAAGCGTACCCCGCTTGGTCTAGACCAAACCAGTGCTCGAGTGCGGCAGTCGGGTCCGGCTGCCGACGGCGACGCTGCGCCGTCGGCGGCGCGGTGCCTCACCGGTGGCGTGCTCCCGTGCGCAGTCCGTCCATCACCAGGTCGAGGAGCCGGGTGGCGCGCGGGCGCCAGTCGTCGTGCGGGTCGAGCTGCCACAGGCCGGCTATGGCGAGGAGGAAGTCGTCCGCGGTGACGCCGGGGCGTATGGTGCCTGCTTCCTCGTTGGCGCGGAGCAGTAGTTCCGCCGCGTTGGCCACGGGCGTCGGCGACGGCTTCGCGGGGCCGCCCGGTGCGCTGGTCGCCTGCCGGATCGCGTCGGCCAGTCCGGCCTTGGTCATGGCGAACTCGGACAGCCGGTCCATCCAGGCGCGCAGGGCCTCGTCGGGCGGGCGGGTGTCCAGCAGATGGCGGGCGCTGTCGGCGACCTGCTGCATCTCGTGGCGGTAGATCTCGAGGACGAGGGACTCGCGGTTGGGGAAGTTGCGGTAGAAGGTGCCCTGCCCGACGCCGGCCTTCTTGGCGATCCCGCTCAGCGGGGCGTCCGCGCAGCGCGAAAGCTCGGCGAGTGCCACTTCCAGAATGCGCTCGCGGTTGCGCTGGGCGTCGGAGCGCCGGCATGAGTCCCTCTGCTGAGGCACGCGTCCTCCTCGAAAGGCGTGGCCAAACCTCGCCCTTGATAAGCGGACAGCTGTCCGTTAGGTTTCCAGATAAGCGGACAGCTGTCCGGTCACGTCCACCATAGCGGCGGAAACGGCCCTGTGGCAGTCGCCGGCCGCACTGTCCGGCCCCCAGCACCCGATACCTTCGCTTCGCCCACCCCGGGCGCAGGCCCGTACGACGCGCTCCACCCGCCGCCCGTATCCCGGCTGCCGGCTCAACCGTCTGTCCTGAATTGCGAAAGAAGCAGCGCATGGCCTCATCGACGTCCAGTGTCATCACATTGAAGATCAACGGCGAGAAGCACACGCTGCCCGTCGACCACCGCACCACCCTGCTCGACGCACTGCGCGAGCGGCTCGATCTGACCGGCACCAAGAAGGGCTGTGACCAGGGACAGTGCGGTGCCTGTACGGTCCTGCTGGACGGACGCCGGTCCGTGGCGTGCCTGCAGCTGGCCGTGGCGGCCGAGGGCCGGGAGATCACCACCATCGAAGGGGTGGCCGACGGCGAACGGTTGCACCCCGTGCAGCAGGCATTTCTCGACCTCGACGGCTACCAGTGCGGGTACTGCACGCCGGGGCAGATCTGTTCGGCGATCGGAATGATCGAGGAGCACGCGGCGGGCTGGCCGAGCGCCGTCACCGAGGACGTCCGTCCGCAAGCGGGGCCGCCGCCCCTGACCGCCGAGGAGATCAGGGAACGGATGAGCGGGAACCTGTGCCGTTGCGGCGCCTACGTGGCGATCGTCGAGGCGGTGGCCCGCGCGGCGGAGGCCCGCGGGGACGAAGGCCGCGAGGACGTCGTGACGGACGAGGCGAAGGAGGCCGTGGCATGAGGGAGTTCGACTATCAGCGGGCTTACGACGTCGTCGGTGCCGTAGCGCTGCTCGACGCCGACCCGGAAACCCGCTTCCTCGGCGGCGGCACCAACCTCGTGGACCTCATGAAGACGGGTGTCGAGCGCCCCGCACGGCTCATCGACATCCGCGAGCTGCCGCTCGACCGGATCGAGGTGACGGCCGAGGGCGGACTGCGCGTCGGTGCCACCGTCACCAACGGCGACCTGGCCGCCCACCCCGAGGTCCGGCGCCGCTATCCGGCGCTCGCCCAGGCCGTGCTGGCCGGCGCCTCGGGACAGCTGCGCAACATGGCCACGGTCGGCGGAAACCTGCTCCAGCGCACCCGCTGCGGCTACTTCACCGACATCAGCCAGCCGTGCAACAAGCGTGTCCCCGGCAGTGGTTGCCCCGCCGTGGCGGGCGAGCACCGCAACCACGCGATCCTGGGCGCCTCCGACCACTGCGTGGCCGTACACGCCTCGGACATGGCCGTGGCCCTGACCGCCTTCGACGCGGTGGTCCACTACCAAACGGCGGACGGACCGGGGGAGTTGCCGCTCGCCGACTTCTACCTGCCCGTCGG
>NZ_JACBWZ010001020.1 GCF_013870595.1 Streptomyces sp. WELS2
ACCGCCCGCAGTACGATCACCCAGCCCACCCCGGGGGCCACGGCGATGCCCGCCGAGGCGGCGCCGAAGCCGAGCATCCCGAGCCCGAACACCCGCCACTGCCCGTACCGGTCGCCGAGCCGCCCCGCGAACACCAGCAGGCTCGCCACCGCGACGAGATAGGCGGTGCTGGTCCACTGCACCTGGGCGAACGAGGCGCTCAGGTCCCGTTGCAGGCTGGGCTGGGCGACCGTGAGGGCGGTACCGTCCAGCGCGACGACCACCGCGCCCGCGACACTGCTCGCCAGCGTCCAGGGCCGGTTCACCGGCCGCCGCCCGGACCCAGATGCGCGGCCAGGACCGTCTCCAGCAGGGGAGCCAAGTCCTCCTCGCCGGTGGCCAGTTGCAGGCTCCGCCAGCGCCACAGCTGGGCCAGTCCGTGCAGGTTGGCCCACAGGGCACCCGCCACGCGCGGGGCGTCTGCGTCCGGGGCGGCCGCGGCGATCAGGCCGGCGAGCAGCGAGAACAGCGGCAGGCTCGTCTCCCGCAGCCCCAGCCGGCCGCTCTCCAGCAGATCGTGACGGAACATCAGCTCGTACATGCCGGGCTGCTCCAGCGCGAACTCCAGGTACGCCCGGGCCGGCGCGGCCACCCGGGCGCGGGCGTCGCCGGTCTCCCGGTCCAGCGCCTGCCGCACCCGCTCGGCCAGGTCGGCGAAGCCCCGCCGGGCGATGGCGGACAGCAGCTCCAGGTGGGTGGGGAAGTAGCGGCGCGGCGCGCCGTGCGAGACGCCGGTGCGCCGGGCGATCTCCCGCAGCGTCAGCGCCTGGGGGCCCTCGGCGGCCAGCAGGTCCACGCCGGCGTCGACGAGACGGTCGCGCAGGCTGGTGTCGGACTCGGTCATGGACACTGTCTACCAGCCGCGCGTAGACAGTGTCTACTCACGCTGTGCGACCGGGAATGCACGGGGCGCCGGGACGGGTTGACCGGGGTATGACTCAAGACCCCACGCAAGAAGCGCTCCTCGGCCTGCTCTCCGAGGGCCACAGCGGTGTACTGGTCACTCTCCGGCGCGACGGCCGCCCCCAGCTGTCCAACGTCAGCCACGCCTACTACCCCGACGAGCGGATCATCCGGATCTCGGTCACCGACGACCGCGCCAAGACCCGCAACCTGCGGCGCGACCCGCGCGCCTCGTACCACGTCACCAGCGCCGACCGCTGGGCGTACACCGTCGCCGAGGGCACCGCCGAGCTGGCCCCGGTCGCCGCCGACCCGGGCGACGACACCGTGGCGGAACTGGAACGGCTCTACCGCGACGTCCTCGGCGAACACCCGGACTGGGACGACTTCCGGGCCGCCATGGTCCGCGACCGCCGCCTGGTGCTGCGACTGCACGTCGAGCGCGCGTACGGCATCCCGCGCAAGAGCTGACCCGGGGCGGGGGCCCGGTGGGGCGCGCGAAGGGGTGGGGCCGTCCGGCTACGGAGCTTCTGCCGTCCGTGTCCCGGCGGTCCGCGCCTCGATCGCGCGCAGCACCGCCACCATGTCCTCCCCGCCGTGGCCCCGGGCCACCGTCTCCCGGAACAGGGCGTGACACACGTCCAGGAGCGGGGAGGCGAGGCGGGCGTCACGGGCCGCGTCGGCGATCAGCCGGTTGTTCTTGAGCACGTCCAGCGCCGCCGCCTGCACCGTGAAGTCCCGCTCGCGCAGCTTGGGCGCCTTCATCCGGGACACCGCGCTGGCCATCGGGCCCGCGTCCAGGACCTCCAGGAACAGCCGGCGGTCCAGTCCCTGCCGCTCGGCGAAGTGGAACGCCTCGGCCAGCCCGGTCACCTGGGTGATCAGGAAGAGGTTCACCGACAGCTTCATCAGCAGCGCGCCCGGCACCGCGCCGCAATCGAACGTCTCCCGGCACATCGGCGCGAGCAGCGGCCGTACGGCGGCCACGGCGTCCTCCTCGCCGGCGAGCATCGCCACCAGCCGCCCCTGTTCCGCTCGTCGCCCTGGCCAT
>NZ_JACBWZ010001021.1 GCF_013870595.1 Streptomyces sp. WELS2
TGCGTCTGGCCGACGGTGAGCAGGTGCCGTACGACCGGTTGCTGATCATCAGCGCGCCGTGGGCCATCGCGCGGGCCGCGTCGCCGAGGGACGGCTCCGCACGGCCGGTCTCGTACCCGGCGAACACCGCCTCCACGGCCGTGGCCGCCGACTCCAGGGTGAGATACAGGTTGGTCCCGGTGTCGCCGTCGGCCACCGGGTAGACGTTGATCGCGTCGATCTCCTCCCGGGCCCGGCCCAGCGCCCGGAGCGCCAGGGAGCACCAGGTACGCACCGCGAGAGCATCGAGGAATGTCTGCGGCACCTGCGCCACCTGCGCCTCCCTGACCCGGCCGTACGTGGGAGGCAGCGTAGACCCCGGACCGCTGTCCTCCGGAAGCGGGCCGGGCGCGGGGGCCTGAGCAGCCATGGTAGTTTCGTTGTACTGGCGCAGCCGTTGTATGCTGCTCCGGTTGCCCGATCCTGATCGGGCCGTTCCCCTGGCAACGCCACTCAGATCTCGGATCCTAGGATCTTGATCCCGGCATGCCGGGATTAACCGTAAGTGCATCTGAAGTCTTTGGAGTGACCCGTGGCTGCCAACTGCGACGTCTGCGGCAAGGGGCCGGGCTTCGGCAACAACATCTCGCACTCGCACCGCCGTACGTCCCGCCGCTGGAACCCGAACATCCAGCGTGTGCGTACCGTGGTCGGCGGGACGCCGAAGCGCGTGAACGCTTGCACCTCGTGCATCAAGGCCGGCAAGGTCTCGCGCTGACGCTACAGCTGAGCGCGCGGCCACTGCCTGGTTCGCTGCAAAAAGCCGGTCCACCTCACGGTGGGCCGGCTTTTTGCCGTGCCCCTGTGCCGCCCGCGGGCGGGATCAGCTCCTGAACCGCCAGCCGTGATCCACCGGCCCGATCCCGGCGCCGAGGGGGAACCCGGCGGCGATCGCCCCGGTGACGTACTCCTTGGCCGCCGTGACCGCCTCCGGCACGGACTTCCCCAGGGCCAGCCCGCAGGCGATCGCGGAGGCCAGGGTGCAGCCGGTGCCGTGGGTGTGCCGGTTGTCGTGCCGGGGGGCGCGCAGCAGGTGCTTCTCGGAGCCGTCGGTGAGCAGGTCCACGGCGTCCCCGGGCAGGTGCCCGCCCTTGATCAGCACCCAGCGCGGCCCGTACGCCAGCACGGCGGCCGCCGCCCGGCGCAGGTCCGCCTCGGACTCCACCCGTATCCCCGTGAGCTGCGCCACCTCGTCCAGGTTGGGCGTGGCCACGGTCGCCGCGGGCAGCAGCCTGGTGCGGACGGCGTCCAGCGCGGAGGCGGCCAGCAGCGCGTCGCCGTGCTTGGAGACGCCCACCGGGTCCACCACGGCAGGCGCGTCGGTGCCGGAGATCAACTCGGCGACCGTCTCGACCAGTTCCGCGGAGGCCAGCATGCCGGTCTTCACGGCCTGCACGCCGATGTCGTCCACGACGCTGCGGTACTGGGCCCGGACCGCCGCCGCGGGCAGCTCCCAGGCGCCCTGGACGCCCAGGGAGTTCTGGGCGGTCACCGCGGTCAGCACGCTCATGCCGTGCACGCCGTGCGCCAGCATCGTCTTCAGGTCGGCCTGGATCCCCGCGCCGCCGCCGGAGTCGGATCCCGCCACCGTGAGCACCCTGGGGATCACGACTCTATGTCCCCGAAGTGGTCCCAGCCGCCCTTGCTGGTCCAGGGCGCCCCGTCGACCGTCACGTGGGGCAGCGCGGAGGGGTTGAGGACCTCTCCGATGACCTTCCAGCGGGCCGGGAGCTTGACGTCCGGCGGGAAGGTGGCCACGATCGCGTGATCCTCTCCCCCGGTCAGCACCCACTGCAGCGCGTCCACGCCGACGGCCTGGCCGATGTCGTGCATCTGCGTGGGGATGTCGATCGCGCCGGAGCTGATGTCGATGCGGACCTTGCTGGCCTCGGCGATGTGCCCGAGGTCGGCGATCAGGCCGTCGCTCACGTCGCACATCGCGGTGGCGCC
>NZ_JACBWZ010001022.1 GCF_013870595.1 Streptomyces sp. WELS2
TACATGAACGGGGCCAACCGGGACTGGCCCTCGCGGCCCGGTCTGCCGGCCGACCGGCAGCGGGCCGAGCTGATCGCCCACCTCGACCGCGCGGTCCGCTACCGGCTCAACACGGTGATCCTCCAGGTGCGGCCGGCCGCCGACGCGCTGTGGCCGTCGCCGTACGAGCCCTGGTCCGAGTGGCTCACCGGCACCCAGGGCCGCCACCCGGGCTGGGACCCGCTGGGCACCGCCGTGCGGGAGGCGCACGCCCGGGGGCTGGAACTGCACGCCTGGTTCAACCCGTACCGGGTCGCCAACCACGACGACCCCGCCCGGCTCACCCCCACCCACCCGGCCCGCGAGCATCCCGGCTGGGTGGTGCCGTACGGCGGCCGGCTGTACTACGACCCGGGGCAGCCCGAGGTCCGCGCCTTCGTGCGGCGGGCGATCCTGGACGCGGTCGCCCGCTACCCGGTCGACGCCGTCCACTTCGACGACTACTTCTACCCCTATCCGGTCGCCGGGCAGGCCTTCGACGACGACGAGGCCTACGACCGCCACGGCGGGGCCTTCCCCAGCCGGGCCGCCTGGCGCCGGCACAACATCGACACGCTGGTGCGCGAGACGGCCGCCGGGATCCGGAGCGTCCGGCCCGGCACCCGGTTCGGGATCAGCCCCTTCGGAGTCTGGCGCAACGCCGCCACCGACCCGCGCGGCTCGGAGACGCGGGCGGGCGTCCAGACGTACGACGACCTGTACGCGGACACCCGCACCTGGGTCCGCGAGCACTGGATCGACTACGTCGTCCCCCAGCTGTACTGGCACATCGGCCACGCCGACGCCGACTACGCGGCCCTCGTCGCCTGGTGGGCCGAGGCCGCCGGGGGCACGGCGACACACCTCTACATCGGGGAGGCCCTGTACAAGGCGGGCGACGCCGGGGAGCCGTCGGCCTGGCAGGACCCGGTCGAGCTGTCCCGGCACCTCACCCTCGCCGCCCGGTACCCGCGGGTGCGCGGGCACGTGTTCTTCGCCGCCCGGGACGTGGCGGCGGACCCGGCCGGGGCGATGGCGCGCGTGCTCGCCGACCACTACCGGGGGCCGGCGAGACCACCGCGCTGACTACCGCTGTCGCTGTTCTTCCTGGTGCCTGACCTGGCAGTCGGGCCCGGGGGACATGATCGTCTCGTGTCCGTTCTCGGCGCGGACACGGTAGGGCGGGGTGCCCTCGGGACCGAGTACTTCGACCACTTCCACGACGTGGTCGTGCTGACCCACCACCCTGCCGTGCTGGACCAGCTTGTCGCCCTTGGATGCGCGCATCTGGGCCCTCCTTGCGCTCACGACCGCTGCGTGACGGCGATGCACACGAGCACGGCCACGGCGGTCAGCGGTGCGGCCACCGTGAAGTGTTCGCCCAGCAGCAGCGCCGACCACACCAGTGTGAGCAGGGGCTGGGCCAACTGCAACTGACTGGCCCGCGGGATGCCGATGGCGGCCATGCCCCGGTACCAGACGACCAGACCCAGGAACTGCGATCCCAGGGCCACCCACAGCAGCCCGGCGACGCCGTGCGCGGTCAGGTGCACGGGTTCGTACGCCAGCGCCACCGCGGCGGCCGGCACGCCGAGCGGCAGGCACAGCACCAGCGCCCAGCCGATGACCTGCCAGCCCGGCATGACCCGGGCCAGCCGGCCGCCCTCGGTGTACCCGGCCGCGCACACCAGCAGCGCCGCGAAGAGATAGCCGTCGGCCGTGGTCAGCGCGCCCCCGCTCTGGGTGAGGGTGAAGGCGATCACGGCCGCCGCGCCCGCCACGGCCGCCAGCCAGAACCGGCGCGAGGGCCGGGCGCCGGTGCGCAGGGCGGAGAACACGGCGGTGGTGAGCGGCAGCAGCCCCACCACGACGGCCGCGTGGGACGTGGTGGACGTTTCCAGCGCGAGCGTGGTCAGCATCGGGAAGCCCAGCACCACCCCGGCGGCGACCACGGCCAGCCCGGCCAGATG
>NZ_JACBWZ010001023.1 GCF_013870595.1 Streptomyces sp. WELS2
TCGCCCGACGGACGGCGGGCCGCCTGGATCGGCTGGGACCATCCGCGGATGCCCTGGGACGGCACGGACCTGCTGGTCGCCGACGTGACCGACGACGGCCGGCTGACCGGCGTCCGCACCCTCGCCGGGGGCCCGGAAGAGTCCGTCTGCCAGGCCGAGTGGGCCCCGGACGGCCGCCTGCTGTACGCGAGCGACCGCGGCGGCTGGTGGCAGCTCTACCGCGACGGCACCCGCCTGTGCCCCCTCGAGGAGGAGTTCGGCGGGCCCCTGTGGCAGCTCGGGCTGCGCTGGTTCGCGCCGCTCGACAACGGCCTGCTGGCGGTCCTGCACGGCCGCGGGCCGGCCGCGCTCGGGATACTGGACCCGGAGACCGGCGAGATCGTCGACGCCGCCGGACCCTGGACCGAGTGCGCCCCCACCCTCGCCGTGCACGGCCAGCGCGTCGTCACCGTCGGCGCCGGCCCGCACACCGGGTACGAGGTGGTCGAGCTGGACACCGTCACCGGCCGCGCCCGCGTCGTCGGCGCCCGCCACCGCGACCCCGTCGACCCCGCCTACCACCCACGGCCCGAGGCGCGCGTCTTCCCCGGGCCCGGCGGCCGCGAGGTGTACGCCCACGTGTACCCGCCGCACCACCCCGCGCGCACCGCGCCCGACGGCGAACGGCCGCCGTACGTGATCTGGGCGCACGGCGGCCCCACCAGCCGCAGCCCGCTCGTGCTGGACCTGGCCATCGCCTACTTCACCTCCCGGGGCATCGGCGTCGCCGAGGTGAACTACGGCGGCTCCACCGGATACGGCCGCGCCTACCGGGAGCGGCTGCGCGAGCGGTGGGGCGTGGTGGACGTCGAGGACTGCGCGGCCGTCGCCCGCGCCCTCGCCGCCGAGGGCACCGCCGACCCCGCCCGGCTGGCCATCCGGGGCGGCAGCGCCGGCGGCTGGACCGCCGCCGCCTCCCTGACCGGCACCGACGTCTACGCCTGCGGCACCATGTGGTACCCGGTGCTCGACCTCACCACCTGGGGCCCCGGCGGCACCCACGACTTCGAGTCCCATTACCCGGAGTCGCTGATCGGCCCGCTCGCCGAGGTCCCCGACCGGTACGCCGAACGTTCCCCGATCACCCACGCCGACCGGCTCACCGTGCCGTTCCTGCTGCTCCAGGGCCTGGACGACATCATCTGCCCGCCCGCCCAGTGCGAACGCCTCCTCGCCCGGACCGCCGGGCGGGGCGTACCGCACGCCTACCTCACCTTCGAGGGCGAGGGCCACGGATTCCGCCGCGCCGATACCATGATCCGCGCCCTGGAGGCGGAACTGTCGCTGTACACCCAGGTGTTCGGGCTGGACCCGGCACCGCCCGCACCGAAGCTGGAGCTGTCCTCGTGAAGGAACTCGTCCGCCCGCACCGGCTGGAAGTCGGTCCTGGAGCCGAGGTTCTCCGGGCTGCTCGCCTCGGCGCCGTCCGTGGTCGGCAACGCCCGCAGCATCGTCACGGAGTTCGACGTCTACCAGAAGGAGCTGGCGCGCCTGGTGACGAACGTGACGAAGCTGTACGACGCCACGTCCACCCTCCCGGCCTACCGCCCGGACCCGACCACCATCCGGGTGCTGCACGTGTCGGACATCCACCTCAACCCGGCGAGCTGGAAGATCATCGCCTCGCTGGTGCGGCAGTACCAGGTGAACGTGATCGTGGACTCCGGGGACACGATGGATCACGGCACGGCGGCGGAGAACGGCTTCCTGGACCCGATCCGGGACCTGGGCGTGCCGTACGTGTGGGTGCGCGGCAACCACGACTCCCGGACCACCCAGCGCTATCTGGAGCGCGTGCGGAACGTGCGCGTGCTGGACGACGGCCGGGCCGTGACGGTGGGGGGCCTGCGGTTCGCGGGCATCGGGGATCCGCAGTTCACCCCCGACGCCAACCTGGACCGGGCCGTCGCGGCCTGGCCGGACCGGGAGGCGCTCGTGGACGTGGC
>NZ_JACBWZ010001024.1 GCF_013870595.1 Streptomyces sp. WELS2
GCCCAGTCCAGGCCCATGCCGCGCTGGGCGGTGTCCATCGCCTCGGCGACACCGAGCCCGTGGGACCACAGGTGGCGGCGGAAGGCGAGGGTGGCGTCCCAGTCGACGGCGGCGGGCGAGTCGGGCGTGACGTCGGCGAAGGGGTCGGCGACGACATGGGCCGCCGAGAAGACCGTACGGGAGGTGAAGGGGGTGCCGGGCGTGAGGGCGAGCGGTTCGGTGCGGGGTTCGTAGACGCGCGGGGTGCCGTCGGCGGCGGGGAGGCGGAGGGTCACAGCGAGATCTCCGGGACGTCGATGCGGCGGCCCTCGGCGGAGGACCTCAGGCCCAGTTCGGCGAGCTGGACGCCGCGGGCACCGGCCAGCAGGTCCCAGTGGTAGGGGGCGTCGGCGTAGACGTGCCTGAGGAACAGCTCCCACTGGGCCTTGAAGCCGTTGTCGAACTCGGTGTTGTCGGGCACCTCCTGCCACTGGTCGCGGAAGACCTCGGTGGCGGGGATGTCCGGGTTCCACACCGGCTTGGGGGTGGCGCCGCGGTGCTGGACGCGGCAGCCGCGCAGGCCGGCCACGGCCGACCCTTCCGTGCCGTCGACCTGGAACTCCACCAGTTCGTCGCGGTGGACGCGCACGGCCCAGGAGGAGTTGATCTGGGCGACGGCGCCGCCCTCCAGCTCGAAGATGCCGTAGGCGGCGTCGTCGGCGGTGGCGTCGTAGGGCTTGCCCTGCTCGTCCCAGCGCTGCGGGATGTGGGTGGTGACCAGCGCCTGCACGGACGTCACCCGGCCGAACAGCTCGTGCAGCACGTACTCCCAGTGCGGGAACATGTCGACGACGATGCCGCCGCCGTCCTGGGCGCGGTAGTTCCAGGACGGGCGCTGGGCGGGCTGCCAGTCGCCCTCGAAGACCCAGTAGCCGAACTCGCCGCGCACGGAGAGGATCCGGCCGAAGAAGCCGCCGTCGACGAGGCGCTTCAGCTTCAGCAGGCCCGGCAGGAAGATCTTGTCCTGGACGACGCCGTGCCGGATGCCCTTGTCGTGGGCGAGGCGGGCCAGCCGGAGCGCGCCGTCCAGGCCGGTGGCGCTGGGCTTCTCGGTGTAGACGTGCTTGCCGGCCGCGATCGCCTTGGCGATGGCCTCCTCGCGGGCGGAGGTGACCTGGGAGTCGAAGTAGATGTCGACGGACGGGTCCGCGAGGACGGCGTCGAGGTCGGTGGAGACGTGGTCGAGGCCGTGCCGGTCGGCGATCTCGCGCAGGGCGTGCTCGCGGCGGCCGAGCAGGATCGGTTCGGGCCACAGCACGGTGCCGTCGCCGAGGTCGAGTCCGCCCTGGTCGCGCAGGGCGAGGATGGACCGGACGAGGTGCTGGCGGTAGCCCATGCGCCCGGTCACGCCGTTCATGGCGATTCGCACCGTCTTGCGTGTCACGTGAGTCCCTTTCGCGGTCCGGTGTAGCAAGCGCTTTCTACAAGGTGAGAAGCTAGCCTCTGGACGTGGTCTGTACAAGACCGCTGCCCGGCCGAGTTGTTCGAGGGGGCGAACAAGCGGGGGGCGTTGGCCGTAAGGTCTGCTCGGAACCAGGACACAGGCCTGGTTGTCTACGAGGGCGTACGACACGACGCGTGACCGGAGGACGACGAGATGACCGTGACCCTGGCGGACGTGGCGGCCCGCGCCCAGGTCTCCCCCGCGACGGTGTCGCGCGTACTGAACGGCAACTACCCGGTCGCCGCCGCCACCCGGGAACGGGTGCTGCGGGCGGTGGACGAACTCGACTACGTCCTCAACGGCCCGGCCAGCGCGCTCGCCGCGGCCACCTCCGACCTGGTCGGCATCCTCGTCAACGACATCGCCGACCCCTTCTTCGGGATCATGGCGAGCGCCATCCAGGGCGAGATCGGCGGGCCGGGCGGGCGCGCGGGCGGGGAGCGGCTCGCGGTCGTCTGCAACACCGGCGGGTCGCCCGAGCGGGAACTGACCTAT
>NZ_JACBWZ010001025.1 GCF_013870595.1 Streptomyces sp. WELS2
CGGCTCACCCGCGAACAGGTCGCCCTGCAGGGCGAGGTGGGCGCGCTGCCCTGCCTGGTCCTCGCCGAGGACGCATATCGTGAAGAAGTTGCGGACCGGCACCGCCGGGTCGTCGCCGCGGTGCAGGATGGGGCCGACGAAACGGCCGGCGCGCTGGCCGAGCGGTGCGTCAGGGAGTCGACGGCGCGGCTCGTCGCCGTACGCCTCACCCTCTGACCGCGCCGTGTGACGGTTCCCGCCGGCTGGAGGACACCATGGGCGTCAGGTCCCGGCTCGCCGCCGTCGCCACGGAGCCGGAGAGACGGGTCGCCGCACAGGTGGGCGGTGCGCTGGAGGCCGTGTTCGAGACGGTCGCCGCCACACGCGCCGAGACCACGGCGCTGCTGCACCGGGTGGCCGCCGAGGGGCGCCGGCCGGTCAGCCGCGACCTCGCCGCCCTGCGCCCCGGGCTGCATCCGCGGCTGGCGCGGGACGCGATCGTCTCCGGTGCCGGTTTCGTCGCGGCTCCCGGCCTGCTGGCCGACGCGCCGGCCTGGCTGGAGTGGTGGCAGTCCGGCGCCGACGGTGTCGTACGGCCGCTCGTGCTCGATCTCGACCCCGGCCGGTCGGCCTACTCCGACTACACGCGCTGGGACTGGTTCACGCTGCCCCGCGACACCGGGCGCCGGGCCGTGACCGGACCGTACGTGGACTACCTCTGCTCCGCCGAGTACAGCCTGACCGTGTCCGAACCGGTCCGCGTCCAGGGACGGTTCGCGGGCGTGGCGGCGGCCGACGTGTATCTGCGGCACTTCGAGGCGGCCGTGCTCCCGCTGCTGCGCGGCCTGCCCCGCCCGGCCCACCTGGTGAACGCGCACGGCCGGGTGGCCGCCTCCGCGGACACCGCCCACCTGGCCGGTTCCCTCACCAGGGGCCCGGACTTCGGCGAACTGCTCGACACCGCCCGCCCCGCCGCCCACGACGGACTGCGCCTGGTCCCATGCCCGGGCGTGCCCCTGGTCCTGGTCGTGGCCTGAACCTGCCCTGCTCACGAGTTGCGGGCGGTGATCGCTGAGGGCGGGTTGCCGAGTGCTCGGCCTGGACATACGCGAGGGGCTCCGTGACGGACCACCCGGCGGGCAGGCTCTCGAAGCCGTCCGACAGCCGCCGGAACCCCAGAACCTCCGTACCACCGCCGCCCGCAACGGCGTCCACCAGCTCATCCGTCATCGGCACCAACGACAACCCCTGCCGAAGAGCCACCACCCTGGCTTGTGCGACGTCCCGTGACAGCCCGCTGTCCCGCCAGACTCTGCGGCGGATCGGCGCGCGCAGGGCGCCCGGCGAGGACGAATTCGACGCCTTGGGACTGGGCCGGCACCGGTGGACCGACGACTGGGCTGCTTCCGGAGCCGATTGAGGGTGTGCCGCACCTCGGGGTCGGAGGGGGTGCGCACGCCGGTCAGGCCGCCGACAGGGCGATGCCCAGGGTGATCAGGGTGCCGGTCTTCAGGATTTCCAGTGCCACGTACCACAGGTGGCTCCGCGAGCGGGGCAGGTCCTCGCCCGCGAGCACCCGGTCCGACCTGCGGTTGAGGAGGGGGCGGACGGCGGCGAGCTGGACGGCGAGGAGGGCCGCCACCGTCACGGTCGGCGCGATGATCCCGGCCGGGGCGGCGGGTTCCGCGCGTGGGTCAGGGGGTCCGGACCGTCGTCGCGCCGGCCAAGTAGGCGACGCAGGAGTCCGGTTCGGCGAACGGCTCCAGCGCGGTGGCCGTCAGCGGCGCCTCCATCCGGGTCAACGCCCCCTGGATCAGGCCCAGGTGGAGTGAGCACACCAACCCGCCCTGCTCCTCGGCGAGTTCCAGGAAGGGGCAGTGACGCAGCCGGATCCGTCCTGGAGGCCGGCCGGGCTCGCCGGTGTCTTCGGCCCGCGGTGCGAAGCCCAGGCCGTCCAGCAGGGCGAGCAGCCGGGCCGTCGAGCGTTCGGGCGTCGG
>NZ_JACBWZ010001026.1 GCF_013870595.1 Streptomyces sp. WELS2
ACCCTCCGACCTACCCGAGACCACCCACGGCACCACACCGGAGGGCAGAGGCTCGTCCGGCTGCTGTGCCTGTTCCGGGGCCTGCTCGACGATCACGTGGGCGTTGGTGCCGCTGGCGCCGAAGGCGGATATGCCGGCCCGGCGCGGCCGGTCGACGGCGGGCCACTCCCGCTCCTCGGTCAGCAGCTCCACGGCACCGGCGGACCAGTCCACATGCGACGACGGCTCGTCCACGTGCAGGGTCTTGGGCAGAACGCCGTGCCGCAACGCCATCACCATCTTGATGACGCCACCCACACCCGCGGCCGCCTGAGCGTGCCCGATGTTGGACTTCAACGATCCCAGGAACAGCGGCTGTTCACTCGCCCGCTCCTGACCGTAGGTGGCGATGAGCGCCTGCGCCTCGATCGGGTCACCCAGCCGCGTACCCGTCCCGTGCGCCTCCACGGCGTCCACGTCGGCGGCTTCGAGCCGCGCGTCGGCCAGCGCCTCCCGGATCACCCGCTGTTGGGAGGGACCGTTGGGAGCGGTCAGTCCGTTGCTCGCGCCGTCCTGGTTGACGGCACTCCCCCGGACCACGGCCAGCACCGGATGCCCCAGCCGCAGAGCGTCCGACAACCGCTCGACCACCAGCACGCCCACGCCCTCGGCCCAACCGGTGCCGTCGGCGGCCTCCGCGAACGCCTTGCAGCGGCCGTCGGGGGACATGCCCCGCTGTCGGCTGAACTCCACGAAGAGGCCCGGCGACGACATCACGGTGGCACCGCCCGCCAACGCCATCGAGCACTCACCCCGCCGCAGCGCCTGCACCGCCAAGTGCAGCGCGACCAGCGACGACGAACACGCCGTGTCCACCGTGAGGGTGGGCCCCTCCAGGCCGAAGGTGTACGCGATCCGTCCGGCGGCGATGCTGCCCGCGCTGCCGTTGAGCAGGTAGCCCTCCAGCTCCTCGGGGGCCTTGCCGATCCGGGACCCGTAGTCCTGGTACATCAGCCCCATGTAGACGCCGGTGCGGCTGCCCCGCAGCGAGGCCGGGCCGATCCCGGCCCGCTCGATGGCCTCCCACGACGTCTCCAGCAGCAACCGCTGCTGCGGGTCGGTCGCCAGCGCCTCACGCGGGGAGATCCCGAAGAAGTCCGCGTCGAACTCGGCCGCGTCGTAGAGGAATCCGCCCGACCGCGAGTAGGACTTGCCCACCGCGTCCGGATCCGGGTCGTACAACCCCTCCAGGTCCCAGCCACGGTCCGTGGGCCACGACGCCACGGCATCGGAACCGGACGCCACCAGCCGCCACAGATCCTCCGGCGACCGCACGCCACCGGGGAACCGGCACCCCATCCCCACGATCGCCACCGGCTCGTGGGCGTCGTCCTGCACCTTGCGCAGGCGCTCACGGGTGTCGTGCAGTTCGGCGGCAGCCTGCTTGAGGTACGAGCGCAGCTTGTCCTCGGTGTTCACTTTCTCCCCCTTGCGTGAAAGTACTGGCGGTGCGTCGGCCGGCCCCGGTGTCAGATGCCTTTGTCGAGGAAGTCGAACAGCTCGTCGTCACTGGCCGAGTCGAACCGCTCCGCGCCCGACTGTTCGCCGTCATCGGCGGCCCCGGCACCCAGGTGCTTGTCGACCAGTTGCCGCATCCGGCTCAGGACGCGATCGCGGGCCTGCTCGTCGGGGGCCAGCGTGGCGAGCGCGGACTCCAGCTCGTCGAGGTCGCTCAGCACCCGGTCGGCCAGCGTCTCCTCGTCCGGCCGCAGTTGCTCCCACAGGTGGTCGGCGAGCGCGGCCGGTGTCGGATAGTCGAAGGCCAGCGTGGCGGACAGCCGCAGCCCGGTGGCCCGCATCAGGCGGTTCCGCAGCTCCACCGCGCCCAGGGAGTCGAAACCGAGTTCCTTGAAGGTGTGGTGGGGCTGAACCGCGGTCGCCGACGCATGGCCCAGCACCCCGGCGGCCTGGGCGCAGACCAGCTCGCGCAGCCGC
>NZ_JACBWZ010001027.1 GCF_013870595.1 Streptomyces sp. WELS2
GCCCTCACCGCGGGCACCTCCGCCGACAACGAACACAGGATGCGCCTGGAGTCGTACGTCCTGGCGGCCCGGCTGGAGCAGGTCGCCGCCGCCGCGACCGTCCGCCTCCAGCGCATGTCGTCCGGCCGCTACACCCTCGTCCACTCCGACGACCGCACCGGGCGCGGACGCAGCGGGCTCGGCCTGCACGTGGTCGACGCCTGGACCGGACGGGAACGGGACACCGCGACCCTGTCCGGCGGGGAGACCTTCTTCGCCTCCCTCGCGCTCGCCCTCGGCCTCGCCGACGTCGTCACCGAGGAGGCCGGCGGTGTCCGCCTCGACACCCTGTTCATCGACGAGGGGTTCGGCAGCCTGGACGACCAGACCCTGGACGAGGTGCTGGACGTCCTGGACGGTCTGCGCGAACGCGACCGCAGCGTGGGCATCGTCAGCCACGTCGCCGACCTGCGGCGGCGGATCCACGCCCAACTGGAGGTCGTGAAGGGCCGCTCGGGCTCTTCCCTGCGGCAACGGGGCGTCTGACCGGGGCGCGAACCCCGGCCGGAGTCGTGTGTATCGGCCGGGCCGGGTTCCGTGGGGCGCGACGGGGAGCGGGTACGGCCGCGGGGCTCGACGGAGCACCGCCCGGTGCCGCCACCGCGGTCTCACGAAGGTGAGCGGCAGGGTCCTGGAGGGCTTCCGCTGTCCGCTGAGGACCGCGCTCAGTGAGCTGCGCGGCAGGAAGCCGACGCCGTTCTCGGTGGCCGCCGCCTCCAGCTCGCGCAGCGTCCTGTTGCCGTGGGCGAACCGCAGCGCGCGCATGGCGTCCAGGAGTTCGAACGGCTCGCGGATGTACTGCGGCAGCACGTGGCGGCGCTGGGACCGGGTGCCGGGCGGAGCCATGGCGGCTTCCGCCTTCTTCCACAGACGCCCGGCATGCCGTACGTCCCCACCGCACACGCGGACGTACCCCTGGACGGTGGGCCAGGAGGGCAGCCGATCGCCACCGGGGCTAGCGGCCCAGAGGGCGGCGCGGCAAGGGGGAGGAGTACACCACGCTGGTGGTCACCGAGCCCAGCGCGCCGATCCGCCCGGAGACCTCCTCCAGGTGGGACATCGACCGTGCGGCGACCTTGATGACGAAGCAGTCGTCGCCCGTGACGTGGTGCGCCTCCAGGATCTCGGGGGTCGCCGCGACCAGGTCGTGGAAGGGCTTGTAGTTGCCGTTCGGATAGCGCAGCCGCACGAACGCCAGGATCGGCAGGCCCAGCCGCTCGGGGTCGACCACCGCCGCGTACCCCTGGATCACGCCCGCCTCCTCCAGCCGCCGGACCCGTTCGGTGACGGCGCTCGGCGACATGGACACGGCGCGCGCCAGCTCGGCGTAGCTGGAGCGTCCGTCGCGCTGGAGGACTTCGAGGATGCGCCAGTCGGTGGCGTCCGGGGAATACACGGTCATCCCGGATGGATAGCAGGGAAAACCCCGGCGGGACAAGGGGAAGGCCGTGGATCGGTCCTTCAGGGCCGTGGCCCGCGGACCGTAGATTTCCAGTCATGATCAGCACCGCTTCCGAGAACCCCGTCCTGCGTGTCGCCCCCGCCGCCCCCGCCGAGGCCGCCGCCTACTTCCGGGCGAGCCTCGCCTTCCACGCCGACGTCTCCGACGTGGCCGCCGCGCTCGCGGCCGGCGGCGACCCCGGCTTCGTCGTCGTGGACACCCGCTCCACCGCCTCCTGGGACCAGGGCCACGTCCCCGGCGCCGTCCACCTGCCGACCGCGCTCGTCCCGGAGCAGGCCGAAGGGCTCCTCGACAAGGCCGTGCCCGTGGTCACGTACTGCTGGGGCCCCGGCTGCAACGGCGCCACCCGCGCCGCGCTCGCCCTCGCCGAACTCGGCTACCGGGTCAAGGAGATGCTCGGCGGCTTCGAGTACTGGGCGCGCGAGGGCTTCGCCTACGAGACCTGGCAGGGCCCGGCCCGCCGGGACGCCGA
>NZ_JACBWZ010001028.1 GCF_013870595.1 Streptomyces sp. WELS2
GCGGTGGTGGGGACCAACCCCGACCTGGACGTGCTGCGCCGGATCGGCGGCGAGGCCGGGGCCGTCGGCAAGGGGTGGTGCTGCGCCGACACGGCACCACCCCCACCGCACGGGCTCGAGGAGCCCCGCGGACGCGCAGCGCGTCGTGCTCAAGTCTCGGCCGAGGCCCTGAGGTTCACCAGGGTTGCAAGGGGTTGCAACCAAGGGGGGCACATGCGCGGAGTCTGTGCCTCCGCCATGACCGGAGCGGCACTATGTGAGGACAGTCGGACCGGAAACCGCCGCCCGGACGGCTTGACAAGAGTGTTCGATGCCTTTCCGGGAGGACCGCAGTGGGGAACCCGCCGATGAATCTGGTGCGCCTGGCCGCGCGGGACGCGGTGCAGGCGGCGCGGGTGCTGAGCGAGGTGCGCGAGGCCGCGCTCGCCGGGCGACGTGCGCGGATCGCGCCCCGGCCGGTGATCGAACAGTCGTGGGACCGGGTGCAGCGCAGCGGAGTCGACCCTGAACGCGACGTCCGCTCCGTGCTGTTGCCGTCCGACGAGGTGCGGCGGCGACGGGAGGAGTCTCCGCTGCGGCAGGTCCTGCCGGTGCTCCGGGAGGGGCTTCTTTCGGTCGCGGACGTGGCGCAGCACATCATGGTCGTCGCGGACGCCGACGGCCGGGTGCTGTGGCGGGAGGGCGCCTCCCCGGTGCTGCGCAAGGCCGACGGCCTGGGGTTCGAGGTCGGCGCGGACTGGCGGGAGGACGTGGTCGGCACCAACGGGGTGGGCACGCCCGCGGTGGTACGACGGCCCGTGCAGGTGTTCGCCGCCGAGCACTTCGTACGGTCGCACACGTCCTGGACCTGCACGGGCGCGCCGATCACCGATCCCCGGGACGGCCGGCTGCTCGGTGTGGTGGACGTCAGCGGCCCGCTGGAGACGATGCATCCGGCCACCCTCGCGTGGGTGGACTCGGTGGCCAAGCTGGCCGAGGCCCGGCTGCGGGAGCTGCACCTGACCTCGCTGGAGCGGCTGCGGGCGGTGGCGGCGCCGGTGCTGGCCCGGCTGCCGGGGCGGGCGGTGGTGGTGGACCGGGACGGCTGGACGGCGGCGGTGACCGGGATGCCGTATGTGCGGCGGGTGGCGCTGCCCAAGTCACTGACGCCGGGCCACCGTTGGCTGCCTTCACTGGGCGCGTGCACGGTGGAGCCACTGGCCGGAGGGTGGCTGCTGCGGGCGGAGGACCGGCCGCCCGCCCCGGGTGCCTGCCGGATCGTGCTGGACCTCGCCGGGCGGGACCGGCGTACGGTCACGGTCACCGGCCCGTCGGGTACCTGGTCGCGGGAGTTGAGCCCGCGCCACGCGGAAGTGCTGTTCCTGCTCGCCGGACACCGCGCCGGGCGCGGGGCGGCGGAGCTGGCCGGGGATCTGTTCGACGCCCCCTCCCGGACGGTGACCGTAAGGGCGGAGATGTCCAGGATCCGGCGGTATCTCGGGGAACTCCTACGGCACCGGCCGTATCGTTTCCGCGATGACGCGGAAGTGGAAGTCGTCCTGCCGGACCACCCGTCCGACCTGCTCCCGCAGTCGACGGCACCGGCGGTGGTACGGAAGCGGAACGCGGGTCACGAGGTCCGTGGCGAGCGGCCCCCGGCGTAGTTCCCTCACCGTTCCCTCATGGTTCCCCACACAGTCCCCGCCTCGTCACCTCCGGTACCGGCCCGGTCCGGCCCGTTCCTGCCGTAGCATCCCGTAGGGGCCGCACCACCTGTTCCTCGTGTCGATGTCCGGACCACCAGGCGCAGTTGGCCGGTCCTGAGGAGGAGAGATGAAGCATCGCGGCAGACACCGGCGGCGCAGGCGGGGCGCTGCCCTGCGGGCCGTCCTGGCCGGGACCGCGCTGGCGCTCACCGCCGCCGCCACCCTGATCAGCACCTCCCAGGCCGGGGTCGCCGCGGACCCCGGCGCGCTCACCCCGCTGACCTC
>NZ_JACBWZ010001029.1 GCF_013870595.1 Streptomyces sp. WELS2
CTTCGCTCAACCGTGCCCGAGGCCGTGTGCGGCCCTGGGACGGCCGGGTCGCGCGGCCGTGGTTCCGCCGCACCGCCGGTACGTTCAGAAAACGCCCGCGGACCGGCCGGTGCAACCCGCCTCGCGAGTGGGGCCGGTCCTCCGACGGGTGCCGTCAACCGGTGCCGTCAACCGGTGCCTTCGGCAGGGCCGAGCTTCTCGACGACCGTCTCCTCCGGACCGACCGGGCGTCCGTCGCCGGAGCGGATCTCCAGCGGGCTCAGCGGACGCCGGTCGCGCCGGTCGAGGAGCCGCGAGTGCGCTTCACCGGGGGCGAAGCAGTGGGACTCGCCCCACTGGCGCAGCGCCACGATCACGGGGAAGAGGGCGCGGCCCTTCTCCGTGAGCACGTACTCCTGGTAGGGGCTGCCGTCGGAGGCCGGCACGGTCTCCATCACCCCGGCCCGCTCCAGCGCGCGCAGCCGGGTGGTGAGGATGTTCTTGGCGATCCCCAGACTGCGCTGGAACTGGCCGAAGCGGCGGCTGCCGTCGAAGGCGTCACGCACGATCAGCAGCGACCACCAGTCGCCGATGGCGTCGATCGACCGGGCGACGGGGCAGGGGTCGGCGTCGAGCCGGGTGCGGGCGACCATCGGGCTCCCCTCCTTCACTTCTGGTTGCAACATGCTACCAGCGCGCCTTAGAGTCCGACAGGTAGCAACTTGCAACCACATGGGGAGGGTGCCGTATGCCGAGTGACTGCTCCACGGCGAGCGGACGGACGGTCCGCAACACCGCGCTCGCACCGACCGGACCGCCGTCGGCCCGCCTGGTCCTGCTCTTCGCCATCGCCTGCGGCAGCGCGGTGGCCAACGTCTACTTCGCCCAGCCCCTGCTGGTCACCCTCGGCGAGCGGTTCTCGCTCGGCTCCGGCCTGCTCGGCACCCTCGTGACCGTCACACAGGCCGGCTACGCGGCGGGCCTCTTGCTGCTCGTCCCGCTCGGTGACCTGGCCGACCGCCGCAGGCTGATCACGCTCCAGCTCGGCCTGCTCGCCGCCGCTCTGCTGGCGGTCGCCCTGGCACCCGGGACCGCCGTGCTGCTCGCAGCGCTCGCGATGGTCGGCGCGCTCGCCGTCGTCGCCCAGACGATGGTCGCCGCGGCGGCCCACCTCGCCGCTCCGGCCTTCCGCGGACGGGTCGTCGGAGCGGTCACCAGCGGGATCATCACCGGCATCCTGCTGGCCCGCACGGTGGCGGGCATCCTCGCCGACCTGGCCGGATGGCGGGCCGTCTACCTCTTCTCGGCCGCCGTCACCGCCACCCTCGCCGTGCTGCTGCGCCACGCCCTGCCGGCCGCTCCGCCACCCGCGGCCCGGCTTCCGTACCGGCGCCTGCTCGCGTCCACGGTCGCCCTGTTCGCCCACAACCGCCTGCTCCGGGTGCGTGGCATGCTGGCGCTCCTCGTCTTCGCCGCCTTCAGCACCCTGTGGAGCAGCGTCGTCCAGCCGCTCAGCAGTCCGCCGTGGTCGCTGTCGCACACCGCGATCGGCGCGTTCGGGCTCGCCGGGGCGGCCGGCGCGCTCGCCGCGGGCATCGCCGGCCGCTTCAACGACCGCGGGCTCGCACAGCGCACCACCGGCACCGCGCTGGTCCTGCTCGCCCTGTCATGGCTCCCGCTGGCCCTCACCCGGCAGTCGCTGTGGGCGCTCGCGGCCGGAACGGTCCTGCTGGACTTCGCCGTCCAGGCCGTGCACGTCACCAACCAGACCCTCATCCACGCGGTGCGCCCCGACGCGGGAAGCCGGATCATCGGCGGCTACATGATCTTCTACTCGGCCGGCAGCGCCCTCGGCGCCACCGGCTCCTCCCTGGCGTACGCGGCGGCGGGATGGACCGGGGTGTCCGCCCTCGGAGCGGCCTTCAGCTGTGCCGCCCTGTCCAGGGCCTTGTTCGCCGCGGTGGCGGCCAGGCTCTCCGGGGTCAGCTGC
>NZ_JACBWZ010000103.1 GCF_013870595.1 Streptomyces sp. WELS2
CCCGCGGCCGGCCGCCGCTCCACGCCGATCACCAGGTCCGCGTTGGCCGAACCGACGACCAGCAGGTCGTAGTCGTACATCAGTTGACTCCCCTGAGAGATGACCTCGGCGGGCCGCCCGGGGAGGAACTCCCGGCGCGGCCCGCCCTTGTGGTCCGTCAGCCGGTGAAACCGGTCACGTTGTCCTTCGTGACCACCTTCACCGGCACCTTCACCGTCGGCGCCACCTTCCCGCCCCGGACCGCCTTGAGGGCGTTGTCCACGGCGATCCGGCCCAGCTGCGAGGGCTGCTGGGCGACCGACGCGTACAGCGTGCCGTTCTTGACCGCCGTCAGTCCGTCCGGGGTGCCGTCGAAGCCGACGACCTGCACCGACTTCCCGGCCTTGGAGCCGAGCGCCTTGATCGCGCCGAGTGCCATCTCGTCGTTGGCCGCGATGACGCCCTGCACGTCCGGGTGGGCCTGGAGCAGGTTCGACATCACGTCCAGCCCCTTGGTGCGGTCGAAGTCGGCGGGCTGCTGGGCCAGCACCCGGATGCCCGGGTAGGCCTTCAGGCCCTTGGCGAACCCGGCCGCCCGCTCGCGCGCCGCCGAGGTGCCCGCCTGCCCCTGGAGGATGACGATCTTCCCGGTGCCGCCGAGCTTCTCGGCGACGGTCTTCGCGGCCAGTTCGCCGCCGGCGACGTTGTCGGAGGCCACCAGGGTGGCCACGGAGGCGTGGTTGACGCCCCGGTCCACGGCGACGACGGGGATGTCCGCCTTGCCGGCGGCCTTCACCGAGTTGCCCGCCGCGTCCGAGTCCACCGGGTTGACGATGATCCCGTCCAGGTTCGTACTGGTGAAGTTCTGCAGCTGGTTGGCCTGCTGGGAGGCGTCGTTCTGGGCGTCGGTGACGGTCAGGTCCACGCCCAGCTTCCTCGCCTCGGCCTGCGCGCCGGACCGGATCTGCACGAAGAACGGGTTGTTCAGGGTGGACAGGGACAGGCCCAGCCGCGGATTCGACGACGCGGACGAACCGCCGTGCAGCAGCGAGGTCGCGCCGACCACGGCCACGGTGACCACGGCCGCCAGCCCGTACGTCACCGCCTGCTTCCCCTTCGGCCCGCCCGCGCCGGCGGCCACCGGGACGGCACCGGCCTTGCGGCGCACGGTGTCCAGCAGCACCGCCAGCGCGATGACCACACCGATGACGACCTGCTGCCAGAACGCGGACACGGACAGCAGGTTCAGCCCGTTCCGCAGCACCGCCAGGATCAGCGCGCCGATCAGCGTGCCCGACGCCTTGCCGGTGCCGCCCGCCAGCGAGGCACCGCCGATGACGACGGCCGCGATGGCGTCCAGCTCGTAGCCGTCGGCGGCCTGCGGCTGTGCCGAGGACAGCCGGGCGGCCAGCACCACGCCCGCGACGGCGGCGAACAGCCCGGACAGGGCGTAGATCGCGAGCTTCTGCCGCTTGACCCTGAGGCCCGACAGCCGGGCGGCCTCCTCGTTGCCGCCGATCGCGTACATGGACCGGCCGATGTACGTCCGCCCGAGCACCACGGCGGCGACGAGCCCCATCACCACCATGACCAGCACCGGCACCGGCAGCCAGCCGCCGAGGGTGTCCCCGAGGTGGGAGACCGAGCCGGGGAACGCGATGGGGGAGCCCTGCGAGATCACCAGTGCCAGACCGCGCCCCACCGACAGCATGGCCAGCGTCGCGATGAACGGCGGCAGCTTGCCGTAGGCGATGAGGAAACCGTTCACCAGACCGGCCACGACACCCGTGGCGACCGCCAGGACGACGGCGAGCGCGACCGGCACCCCGTGCGCGGTGGCGCTCCAGCCCAGCATCGTCGCCGACAGCGCGGCCACGGACCCCACGGACAGGTCGATGCCCGCCGAGACGATCACGAACGTCACACCGAAGGCGAGGACGGCCGTCACCGCGGCCTGCACGCCGATGTTCAGCAGGTTGTCCGTGGTCAGGAAGTCACCCGACAGCGCCGACAGGGCGATGACGAGGACGATCAGCGCGGTGAGCGCGCCGTTGTCGAGCAGCAGCCGGCGCAGGCCGCCCGGGGCGCCACTCGCGCCCGGCCGGCTCTTGAGCGTGTCAGTGGCCACGGGTGGCCTCCTTCTCGGTCTCGGTCTTGTCGGTGGTGGGGGTGGAGACGGCCAGGGACATCACCGCGTCCTGCGTGGCCTGGTCGGCGGAGAGTTCGCCGGCGATGCGGCCCTGGGCCATCACCAGCACCCGGTCGCTCATGCCGAGCACCTCGGGCAGATCGCTGGAGATCATCAGCACGGCGGCACCGGCGGCCGTCAGCTCGTTGATCAGCTGGTAGATCTCGACCTTGGCGCCGACGTCGATCCCGCGCGTCGGCTCGTCGAGGATCAGCACCTTGGTGTCGGCCAGCAGCCACTTGCCGATGACGACCTTCTGCTGGTTGCCGCCGGACAGCGTCCGCACCGGCTGCCCGAGGCCCGCCATGCGCACCCCGAGCTGCCCGGCGATCCGCTCGGCGGCGGCCCGCTGGCCCTTGCGGTCCACGAGCCCCGCCCGGGTGGCCGCGCGCAGCGTCACCAGCCCCAGGTTCTCCTCGACGGAGGCGTCCAGCACCAGCCCCTGCCCCTTGCGGTCCTCCGGCACGAGCCCGATCCCGGCCTCCATGGCGGCGTTCACGTCATGCCGGCGCAGCTCGGTGCCCGAGACCCGCACGACCCCGCGGTCATAGGGGTCGGCGCCGAACACGGCCCGCACCACCTCGGTCCGCCCGGCGCCCACCAGCCCCGCGATGCCGACGACCTCACCGGCGTGCACCTCGAAACCGACGTCGTGGAAGACCCCGTCCCGGCCCAGCCCCTCCACGGTCAGCAGCGGGGCGCCCTTCCCGGTCCGCTCCCGCGGATACTGCTGCTCGATGGACCGCCCCACCATCAGCCGGACCAGCTCGTCCTCGGGTGTGGAGGCGGGCACCTGCCCGACGCTCTTCCCGTCCCGGATGACGGTGACCCGGTCGCCCAGGGCGCCGATCTCCTCCAGATGGTGGGTGATGAACACGATGCCCACCCCGTCGGCGCGCAGCCCCCGCACGATGGCGAAGAGCCTCTCCACCTCCTCCGAGGTGAGCACGGCGGTCGGCTCGTCCATGACGAGCACGCGCGCGTTCAGGCTGAGCGCCTTGGCGATCTCGACCATCTGGAGCCGGGCGATGCCCAGTTCCCGCACCCGAGCCCGGGGCGAGACGTCGACCCCGACCCGCTTCAGCAGCGTCGCGGCGTCGTCCTCCATCCGCTTCCGGTCGATCATCCCGAAGCGGCGCGGCTGCCGCCCCAGGAAGATGTTCTCGGCCACGGTCAGATCGGGCACCAGGTTGAACTCCTGGTAGATGGTGGCGATCCCGAGCCGCTCGGCGTCCTGCGCCCCGTGGACGCGCACCTCCTCACCGCCCACGAGAATCCGGCCGGCATCGGGGGTGTAGGCACCGGAGAGCATCTTGATCAGCGTGCTCTTGCCGGCCCCGTTCTCACCGAGCAGCACATGGACCTCGCCCCGGCGCAGATCGAAGTCGACGCCGTCGAGCGCGACCACGCCGGGGAAGGTCTTCCGTATGCCCTCGATGCGCAGCAACTCGTCCGGGTTGCTCACGTCGTGCTCCTTTGCACTGGGGAGGGGGTGGGGGGCTCGCCGCACGAGCGGCGTACGACGAGCCGGGCGGGCAGCGTCACGGAGCGCGGGGTACGCCCCTCGATCCGGTCGACCAGCGCGCGTACGGCGGCCCGGCCCAGCTCACCGGTGGGCTGGGCGATCGCGGTGACCGGCGGATCGGTGTGCACGAACCACGGGATGTCGTCGAACGCGGCCAGCGCGATGTCGTCGGGCACCCGCAGCCCACGGGCGCGTACGGCGTCCAGCGCGCCGAGCGCCATCAGGTTGTCGGCGGCGAAGACCACGTCGGGCGGCTCCGGCAGGTCCAGGAACCCCTCGGTGACCCGCCGCCCGCTCTCGGCCTGGAAGTCGCCCTGGCCTATGCGGGCGTCGGGCAACGGCAGCCCGTACTCGGCGAGGGCGGCCCGGAACGCCTCGACCCGCTCACTGCCGGTGGTGGTGGCGGCGGGTCCGGCGATGATGGCGAGCCGCCGGTGCCCGAGCCCGTACAGATGCGCCACGAGATCCCGCACGGCGGCCCGCCCGTCGGCCCGTACGACGGGCACGTCCACGCCGGGGATCCAGCGGTCGACGAACACCATGGGAGTCCCGGCCCGGGCGGCGTCGAGCATGAGCGGCGACCCGCCGTCGGTGGGGGAGACGAGCAGCCCGTCGATCCGCCGGTCCAGCAGGTTCCGCACGTGGTGGTCCTGCAACTCGGGCCGCTCGTCGGCGTTCCCGATGATGACGCTGTACCCGAGCGCCCGGGCCTCTTCCTCGACGGACCGCGCCAGCTCCGTGAAGTAAGGATTCAGCACGTCGCTGATGACGAGCCCGAGGGTGTGGGTCTGGTCGGTCCGCAAGGACCGCGCGACGGCGTTCGGCCGGTACCCGAGGGCGGCCACGGCGGCCAGCACCCGTTCCCGGGCGTCGGCGCTGACGGACGGATGGCCGTTCAGCACGCGTGACACGGTGGCCACGGAGACCCCCGCCGAAGCGGCGACATCCTTGATGCTCGCCATCGCCGGCTCCACCTCCTCGTGGAATCGATTACATCCTGCGGTCAGGAGGATTGGAAACGATTACACGGGGCGGGAGCAAGGGGATGAGGTTGGCCGAAACCCAATCGTGACCGTGGAGGGCGGGGACGGCGGGGCGGGCCGGCGCCGAAGGGGGGCCGACCCGGGCGGTCGTGGACCGCCGACACGCAGGCGGGCGGACCGGACGCGCACGCAGACGAAATGACAGAAATGAAAAAAAGCTCTCCGTAACGTTTTCCAGCCGCCGCGTTCACTCATTTGCCGCGCATCTGGAGGAGAGGGGGTGGCGTTAGCCGAATATGACGACGACGAGGTTCCACGGCCTGCTTCACCGGGACACGGGGAAGGATAGCCCGTCGACGGGCGGTTTGCTGACATTCGGTCCAACAATGCACCCACCTGGCGGAGCGGGCTCACGATGGAACGCCCGGCGAAACATCGGCCGCCACTTGGACAGCGTCTGACGGGGGAGCCTTATGAATCAGGAATACACCGGGTCGCCTTTCACCCATCCCGAATGGTACGCGGACGCCTACTGGGACCCGGCGGAAGAACTCGCCAGCCTCTTGCAGGGCACCGCTCCGGCGGATCAGCCGGCCACCGTCCCGCCACCGCGCACCGAGCCCGCACCCGGCCTCGACTTCCCCGACCCGATGGAGGAACTGGCGCGGCTCACCGGGCAGTTCTCTCCCGGCCGACGTCCGCCTGCGGGGGCGGCACACCGAAAGAGGCGGGTTCCGGGAAACCACATCAAGTGGATGCGGGCCGGCAGTTTCGCGATCGCCGCACTCGTGGCCGTCCTCGTGGCGATGGTCAGCGTATTCGGCGGAATGGCGGCCTACGGTCCGCTGCGGCATGCCACCTCGGGTGTGAACGGCGGAATGATCGCCTGGTGGCCCCTCCTCGTGTACGGCCCGTGGATGGCGGCGTCCCTCTCCATCCTCCGCAATGCACTGCATCAGCGCCGCGCCGTGCACTCGTGGTGCATCGTCGTGCTGTTCTCCTCGGTTGCGATGGTCCTGTGCGTGGCCCAGGCCGACCGAACCGTCACCGGCGTCGCGGGGGCCGCGCTCCCGGCGCTCGCGTCCCTCGCCTGCTTCCAGCAACTGATCCGCCAGATCACCCTGACGCTTCCCCAGAGCCAGGAGAGACCCCGCCACGGCAGATAACGCGGAACCGTTCCGCCGAACACCGGCTGCGCGGGGCCGGGCCGACGAGAGAGAGCTGCCGCCCCCCCCCCACGTTCTGGACCGCTTATTCCAAAGGCAGCCCCCTCCCCGGCACACCGCCGGGAGGCCACCCGCGCACGACCCACCGGGCCGTAAGCCGCCGGCGGTCCCGGTGCGCCGACGGGCGTACCCGCGCCCCGCGCGCCACCCACGGGGCCGCAGGTCGCCGAACACACCCGGCGTGCCGCCGGAAACCCCCCGCGCCCCCCACCAACAGCACCACGCAACCCACACAGGGGCCCGGTACCGGCCCGGCGCCCCCCGCACCTCCGGGCCGCTCGCTCGCTTACGCCCCGGGCTGGAGCGAGGTGTGTCAAGGGTGGCCCGCAGGGCCATCGCCGAAGGCGACGCGCAGCGCCCTTGACTCACCTCGCGGAAGCCCGACACGGCCCGGAAAGCGAGCGGCCCAACGGTCACGTGCTCACTTGTCGGAGAACAACTCCGCCGCGTCCGTGGCATGAACGGCGCGCTGTGCCCAGACCTCCAGCTGATCGAGATCCTCGCGGCCCATAACCCGCTCACGGACGTCGTCGGGCACAGGGATGCCGCGCCACTCCAGGACGCGGAGAGTCATCTCCTGCCGGTCCTGAAGACGCCCCTGCTGAAGCCCCTCCTCCCGTCCTTCCTCACGCACCTGCTCAGCCAGCGGGTGACTCCAGAAGTACTGGACAGCCGTCATCAGGTCCCTCCACATCTGCTTCGCCTGGGGATCGACCAGGCATGAGTCGACGAACTGCGCGAAGACCGCGGCACTGTCGGAGTCGATGGTCCGCGGGGCGGATGCCAGGGATTCCAGTATGGCCGTCGCCCCCGGCCCACGCCCGTGTGTCATCGCGGACAGCACCGCGAGCGGGGGATCCGCCTCCGCCTGCTTCTCGTCCGCGATCACCGGCACGTTGTCCGGCCCCAGCACCAACGGCCGCACCGTCAGCGAGTGGTACGACAGGTAGTACGGCTCGTACGGCCTGCTCAACGAGCCGGGCCGCCGAGAGGTCGCGCACCCGTACGAGCCGCTCGGCTCGGCTCCGGGTGAGAGCTGTGCACAGACTCAGCGGCGTACCGCCAGCGCCGCGCCCAGCAGGCGGGCCAGGACCTCCACCAGGCGGATGTCCTCCTTGCGGAGGTCCCCGGGGCAGGGGGCGTCCACGCACAGGACGCCGAACGCGTCCTTGCCGGCGGCCGTGATGGTGGCGGTGATGTAGGTCTTGTACGAGTCCGTCTCGGGGCGGAGCGCGGGATCGAGCGCGTCGACGTTCTCGACGAACGTGCTCTTGCGGTCGTCCATCAGCTTCAGCAGGGACGCCCCGCGCGCCTGGTCCTCGCGGAACACCGTCCGCGGTGCCTCCGCCCGCCCCATCCACAGGCCGTTCAGGCACTTCATCTCCCGGACGCCGGTCTGCTGGGACGCCGGGTCGACCTCCAGGACACAGGCACGCGCGTTGTCCGGTCCGATGAGCTGGGCGGTGAGGGAGACGATCGCCTGCTTCATCTGCTGCTGGAGCTGACCGCGCGTGCTCCTGCTGTTCGCGCTGACGATCTCCCCGATGTGGTGGACCAGCACCGTGAGCACGTCTTCCATGGCCCCGCGGGCGCGCTCCGCGGCGACCTTCGCGGCCTGTTCGGCGGTGACGAGGTCGCGCCGGGCGGCGGTCGCCTCCCGCCGGGAGACGATGACCGTGGCCACCGTGGCGATCACGCCGACAGCCATGACGGTCATGGCGATCCATATCGGCAGTTTCAGGCCAAGACCGAGGACGATCGGCGCTACATAGGTGACGACGCTCAGCGTCCCCATGGTGGCCGTACCCCAGCCCACCCGTAATCCACTCAAGGACATAGCGACGGAGCCTACACGCAGAGTTAGGCCAAGTGGGTGGTTCTGTCGTTTCGCTGGGCGTGTCTCTGGGTATCAATACGGTGACGGAAGGTGTCCAGACCGTGACCGGGAGGCGGACGGTTCGTTCAAGGACGATGTCAGCCTCTTGAACCGGGCGGATGTGTCAATCCGTAAGCCATAGCGTCGGATTGACGCTGACAAGCCATCAGCCGAGACTGTACCGTCAACGCTTGGAGGGCGCATGCCGACCCAGAACGGCGGGAGCCACCCGTCCTCCGAGTCGAACCCGGGGGGGAGCGCGAGCATGAGCACTGCGCACAGTGAGGTGTGGAGCGGGGTCGTCTTAGACACCGACCCGGCGGTACGCGAGTTCGAAAGAGATCCGGCCGAGTACATGAAGCGGAAAGCGACGGCGCTGCGCTCCATGGACTTCGAGAGCGTACGAGCGAGCCTCAGCGGAGCCAGTGAGCCACGCGCCTCGTTCCTCATGCGTCTGAAGACGCTCCTGTCACCCGGCGACAAGACCGGCAAGAAGGCCGGCTGAAGCACGGGCCCAGCCGCCCGGGCGGGCTGTCAGACCCCACCGGTACCGTCGGATCATGGACCGACAGGCGGGGAACTCCAGCGGTGAACGGCGTCTCGCCGTCCTCGAGGGCGTGCTGGAGCGCATCACATACGCCAATGAGGAGAACGGCTACACGGTCGCCCGCGTCGACACGGGCAGAGGTGCCGGTGACCTCCTCACGGTGGTCGGCGCGCTGCTCGGTGCCCAGGTGGGGGAGTCCCTGCGCATGGAGGGCCGCTGGGGCTCCCACCCCCAGTACGGCAAGCAGTTCCACGTCGAGAACTACACGACCGTGCTGCCCGCCACCGTCCAGGGCATCCGCCGCTATCTGGGATCCGGGCTGGTCAAGGGCATCGGCCCGGTCTTCGCCGACCGCATCACCCAGCACTTCGGCCTCGACACCCTGCGGATCATCGAGGAGGAGCCGAAGCGCCTGATCGAGGTGCCCGGTCTCGGCCCGAAGCGCACCAAGAAGATCGCCGACGCCTGGGAGGAGCAGAAGGCGATCAAGGAGGTCATGCTCTTCCTCCAGACCGTCGAGGTGTCCACCTCCATCGCCGTGCGGATCTACAAGAAGTACGGCGACGAGTCCATCTCCGTCGTCAAGGAGCAGCCGTACCGGCTCGCCGCCGACGTCTGGGGCATCGGCTTCCTCACCGCCGACAAGATCGCCCAGTCGGTCGGCATCCCGCACGACAGCCCCGCGCGGGTGAAGGCCGGCCTGCAGTACGCGCTGTCGCAGTCCGCCGACCAGGGGCACTGCTTCCTGCCGGAGGAGCGGCTGATCGCCGACGCCGTCAAGCTGCTCCAGGTCGACACCGGGCTGGTCATCGAGTGCCTGGCCGAGCTGGCCGAGCCCCCCGAGGACGGCGCCGACCCCGGCGTCGTACGGGAGAAGGTGCCCGGACCCGACGGCGACGGGGAGCCGGTCAGCGCCGTCTATCTGGTGCCCTTCCACCGCGCCGAACTCTCCCTGTCCGCCCAGTTGCTGCGGCTGCTGCGCACCGACGAGGACCGGATGCCGGGCTTCCGGGACGTCGACTGGGCGAAGGCGCTCGGCTGGCTGAAGTCCCGCACCGGCGCCGACCTCGCGCCCGAGCAGGAGGCGGCGGTCAGGCTGGCGCTGACGGAGAAGGTCGCCGTGCTCACCGGCGGGCCGGGCTGCGGCAAGTCGTTCACCGTGCGCTCGATCGTGGAGCTGGCCCGGGCCCGGCGCGCCAAGGTGCTGCTGGCCGCCCCGACCGGCCGCGCGGCCAAGCGGCTGGCGGAGCTGACCGGCGCCGAGGCCTCCACCGTGCACCGCCTGCTGGAGCTGAGGCCCGGCGGCGACGCGGCCTATGACCGCGACCGCCCGCTGGACGCCGACCTGGTGGTGGTGGACGAGGCCTCCATGCTGGACCTGCTGCTCGCCAACAAGCTGGTCAAGGCCGTACCGCCCGGTGCCCATCTGCTGTTCGTCGGGGACGTGGACCAGCTGCCCAGTGTCGGCGCCGGGGAGGTGCTGCGGGACCTGCTCGCCGACGGCAGCCCCGTTCCCGCCGTCCGGCTCACCCGGGTCTTCCGGCAGGCCCAGCAGTCCGGGGTGGTCACCAACGCGCACCGCATCAACGCCGGGCAGCACCCGCTCACCGACGGGATGAAGGACTTCTTCCTGTTCGTGGAGGACGACACCGAGGCCGCCGGCCGGCTCACCGTGGACGTCGCCGCCCGGCGAATTCCCGCCAAATTCGGGCTGGACCCGCGCCGGGACGTGCAGGTGCTCGCGCCGATGCACCGCGGCCCGGCCGGCGCCGGCGCGCTCAACGGCCTGCTCCAGCAGGCCATCACGCCCGGCCGCCCCGATGCGCCGGAGAAGCGGTTCGGCGGGCGGGTCTTCCGTGTCGGCGACAAGGTCACCCAGATTCGCAACAATTACGAGAAAGGGAAGAACGGTGTCTTCAACGGCACCGTGGGCGTCGTCACCTCGCTCGACCCGGTCGATCAGCGCCTGACGGTGCTGACGGACGAGGACGAGGAGGTCCCGTACGAATTCGACGAACTGGACGAACTGGCCCACGCGTACGCGGTGACCATCCACCGTTCGCAGGGCAGCGAGTATCCCGCCGTGGTGATTCCCGTCACGTCGGGGGCATGGATGATGCTTCAGCGCAACCTGCTCTACACGGCGGTCACCCGGGCCAGGCGGCTGGTCGTGCTGGTCGGATCACGCAAGGCGATCGGTCAGGCGGTGCGCACGGTGTCGGCCGGACGGCGCTGGACGGCCCTGGACTTCAGGCTCGGCACAAAATGATCGATCAAACGAGTCGTGAAGGTCACAGAGCACTTCCGGAACCCCCGCGAAGGGGGCAGGATGGGCAGGCTGGCGGCACTGAGTGCCGTCAATAGGCCCAATGGTCGACCCCGAGTGCACTCTCCTGAGCCAAATGGGGGATGGTAGAGACAGTCAGGGCACCTCGAAGATGAGGCACTACGTCGGTGAGGGAAGACGTGAGCGACAACTCTGTAGTACTGCGGTACGGCGACGGCGAGTACACCTACCCGGTGGTCGACAGCACCGTCGGCGACAAGGGCTTCGACATCGGGAAGCTCCGCGCCCAGACCGGTCTGGTGACCCTGGACAGCGGGTACGGCAACACCGCCGCCTATAAATCCGCGATCACCTACCTCGACGGCGAGGCGGGCATCCTCCGCTACCGCGGCTACCCCATCGAGCAGCTGGCCGAGCGCTCCACCTTCCTCGAGGTGGCGTACCTGCTCATCAACGGCGAGCTGCCCACCGTCGACCAGCTGACGGCGTTCAAGAACGACATCACGCGGCACACGCTGCTGCACGAGGACGTCAAGAACTTCTACCGGGGCTTCCCGCGCGACGCCCACCCGATGGCGATGCTGTCCTCGGTCGTCTCGGCGCTGTCCACCTTCTACCAGGACAGCCACAACCCGTTCGACGAGAAGCAGCGCGACCTCTCCACGATCCGGCTGCTCGCCAAGCTCCCGACCATCGCCGCGTACGCGTACAAGAAGTCGATCGGCCACCCGTTCGTCTACCCGCGTAACGACCTCGGCTACGTCGAGAACTTCCTGCGCATGACCTTCTCGGTCCCGGCGCAGGAGTACGACCTGGACCCGGTCGTGGTCTCGGCGCTGGACAAGCTGCTGATCCTGCACGCCGACCACGAGCAGAACTGTTCGACCTCCACGGTCCGCCTCGTCGGCTCCTCGCAGGCCAACATGTTCGCGTCGATCTCGGCCGGCATCAACGCGCTGTGGGGCCCGCTGCACGGCGGCGCCAACCAGTCGGTGCTGGAGATGCTGGAGGGCATCCGCGACTCCGGCTCCGATGTCGACACCTTCATCCGCAAGGTGAAGAACAAGGAGGACGGCGTCCGCCTGATGGGCTTCGGCCACCGGGTCTACAAGAACTTCGACCCGCGCGCCAAGATCATCAAGGCCGCCGCGCACGATGTCCTCTCCGCGCTGGGCAAGGAGGACGAGCTCCTCGACATCGCCCTGAAGCTGGAGGAGCACGCGCTCTCCGACGACTACTTCACCGAGCGCAAGCTCTACCCGAACGTGGACTTCTACACCGGTCTGATCTACCGGGCCATGGGCTTCCCGACCGAGATGTTCACGGTCCTGTTCGCCCTCGGCCGGCTGCCGGGCTGGATCGCCCAGTGGACCGAGATGATCAAGGAGCCGGGCTCCCGCATCGGCCGTCCGCGCCAGATCTACACCGGCGTGGTCGAGCGCGACTTCGTCCCGGTCGAGGAGCGCTGAGCGCACCTGGTACGGGGTCCGTCCAGGCGGACGGGCCCCGGTCCGGCGCTCGGATGTGACCGTCCACGGGCGGTCGGGAGGCACGCGAGCGTCCGTACAAGCGGGAAAAGGTGGAAGGCGCCCCGAGACGCCGGTCCCCCCACGGGCCGACGACCAGGGCGCCTTCCCATGTCCCGGTGCGGATTCCCCCCACGGGATCCGGCCGGGCGCTCGGAGAGGACAGCGCCTGAATCGCTGTCTGAGCACGCGCGGGCGAACCCGCCGTACTCCAGTGATGCGGTGCGGTCTGCCGGGACAGCGCACGCTGGGAGGGCCGCTCAAAGCTTCCCGGTGTACGTGCCCCGGCAACGCTCCCCCAAGCTCTCAACGTCGTGCGAGCCGGGAGGTACCCCCTTCTGGGAAAGTCCCCCAAGACATCCCCAGACGCCAGTCGACGCCCCCCAAGACGTCGGCCTGACAATCGCCAACTTAGACCTTCGAACCCCTTCGATGGTTACGTTCGCATCACTGTGATGTGCGTCTCTTGCATATGTCCTTTACGTGCGCAAGAGCCCCGATATGTCAATCGGGGCCCAAGCGTAAGGAATATGCGCGAGGCTTGTGAAGAGCTTATGTGAGGTTCGCGCAGGACTCCAGGGGGATCGGAAGATCGTTTCCGGAGTTCGGTCACCGTTCACCGGAAGGCGCGCAACCGCAGGCTGTTGGTCACCACGAAGACCGAGGAGAAGGCCATCGCGGCCCCGGCGATCATCGGGTTGAGCAGCCCGGCGGCGGCCAGCGGCAGCGCGGCGACGTTGTAGCCGAAGGCCCACACCAGATTGCCCTTGATGGTGGCCAGCGTCCGGCGGGAGAGCCGGATGGCGTCCGCGGCCACCCGCAGGTCCCCGCGCACCAGCGTCAGGTCGCCGGCCTCGATCGCCGCGTCCGTACCGGTGCCCATGGCCAGACCCAGGTCGGCGGTGGCCAGCGCGGCGGCGTCGTTCACCCCGTCGCCGACCATGGCCACGGCCCGGCCCTCGCCCTGGAGCCGGCGTACGACGTCCACCTTGTCCTCGGGCAGCACCTCGGCGTACACGTTCCCCGGGTCGATGCCGACGGTCTCGGCGACGGCCTCGGCGACCGTGCGGTTGTCCCCGGTGAGCAGCACCGGCGTCAGGCCGAGCCGGCGCAGCTCGCGGATGGCCTCGGCGCTGGTCTCCTTGACCGCGTCGGCGACGGCGAGGACCCCGCGGGCCTTCCCGTCCCAGCCCGCCACGACGGCCGTACGGCCCTGCCGCACTACGCCGGCCACCTGATCGCCACCGAGGTCGGCGTGCTCAAG
>NZ_JACBWZ010001030.1 GCF_013870595.1 Streptomyces sp. WELS2
CGCAGCACATAGGCGGCGGCCGCCACGTCGAGCGGGTCGGCGGCAGGGGGCGGGGAGCCGGCGTCGAGGGCTCCGGCGAGTTCCGGCTGCGCCTCCCGGAACCGCTCGCCGATGCGCTGCCGGAACAACGCGTCGGTCTCCAGCGCCGCCGCCATCGCGTTCCCGGCGAACTTCGCCCGGCGGTTCGGGGCGAACCTGGCGTACTGCCTCAGCTGGGCGGGCAGCTCCGCCAGGGTCAGCCCGCCGAAGCCGTCCGACACGATCTGTACGACCCGCCGGCGCACGCCGTCGGGCAGCGGACGGTCAAGCACCTCAGCGGTGCCGTCGCCCGGCCCCCCGCCTGCGGTCTCCACCATCCGTCACACACCCCAAACCGAGAAAAGTCCCTCCGGGGGCCGCTCCGCTCAGGAGCCGGCGCCCGGCCTGTCCACGAGTTCCACCTGGTCCACCGCGTTGCACCAGCGACAGCGCACCGACTCGATGGTCTCACTGACCACCTCGCGCTCCTCCACCGTCGGCTCACCGGCCAGATCCAGGTGCACGTACTCGACGACCTTCGACGAGCGGGTGACGTCGAAACGGGTGAGGTTGCCGCAGAGGGCACAGCGCCACCGGGTCGTGGCGGTCGGCAGGGGAACCGTCATCGCGCTGGTTCGCTTCCTTCTCGTGTCGGTCCGCGCCGCTCCCCGACGCGTGTGGCTCGTAACCCTACGGCCTGGCGGCTGGTCGCCGCCCGTCCGTTCCAGGCGGCGAGGCGGTCTGTCAGCTTGCGTCCCGTTACGTCATGCTCTGTAGTCATGATCAGCCCCAGGAGCACGGCGGCCGGCAGGACCCGCAAAGCGGTCCGGGACACCCCGGCGCCGGTGACATACGGCCTCATCGCCCTGTGCTGTGTGCTCTTCGCCCTCGGCCCGGCCTCCGGGCTGGTGCCCGGGTACGGCACCGGGGACGCGCTGCTCGCCGCGCAGCGGGCGTACTTCCGGCACTGGGGGGTGGTCCCGGCCGAGCTGTTCGACGGGCCGGCCCGGGCCGCGCTCACCCCGGCCACCGCGCTGTTCGTGCACGGCAGCTGGGTGCACCTGCTCGGCAACATGCTCTTCCTCTTCGTCTTCGGAGCGATGACCGAGGAGCGGATGGGCCGGGTGGAGTTCGCCCTCTTCTACGTCGGCTGCGGCTGTGGCGCCCTGTTCGGCTACGCGGTGGCCAACGCCGCCTCCGGACAGTCACTGGTCGGCGCGTCCGGTGCGGTCTCGGCGGTCCTCGGAGCCTTCCTGTACCTGTTCCCCCGTGCGCGGGTGACCAGTCTGCTGCCGTTCCTGTTCTTCCTGCCGGTGCGCTTCCCCGCCTGGGTCGTGCTGCCCTGCTGGGCGGCCCTGCAGTGGCTGGCGGCCGAGCGCGCCCCCGACGGGCCCGGGGTGGCCTACCTCGCCCACCTGGTCGGTTTCGGCCTCGGCTTCGGCTACGCGTGGGTGCGCTACGGCAGGGGGAAGGGCACGCGGGGCGGCGCCGGCGGGGCGGTGGTGGGCGACGGGCGGGCGACTAGAGTGAAGGGCGCACCGGCTCCGGTCACCGAGGGAGAGAGACAACCGTGATCACCGCGATCGTCCTGATCAAGACCAGCGTGGACCGGATCCCCGAGATCGCCGAACGGATCGCCGGGCTGGAGAACGTGAGCGAGGTCTTCTCGGTCACCGGCACCTACGACCTGATCGCCATGGTCCGGGTCGCCCGGCACGAGGACCTCGCCGAGGTCATCCCCGGCCGCATCAGCAAGATCCCCGGCGTGGAGGCCACGGACACGCACGTCGCGTTCCGCACCTACTCCCAGCACGACCTGGAGGCCGCGTTCGCGATCGGCCTGGACAGCTAGGATCCGCCGCTCGGATCACGCCGCAGACGCGGGGCCGGCACGCGCCGGGCCCCGCTCACCGGCCCGACAGGGCGCCGCCGATGCCCTGCGGCCTGAT
>NZ_JACBWZ010001031.1 GCF_013870595.1 Streptomyces sp. WELS2
CGTCATCGGGTCCCTCACCCAGGTACCGGGCGAGGGACCCGGCCCCCCGAAACGGCCTGGGAGGAAGCCGGCCGGGCTCAGGGTTCCTCCTCCACCACATGGACCGCCGCCTCCTCGGCGCCCGCCGCGCCGCCGTCGATGCCGACGTCCCGGGCGACCTCCTCCTTGGTGGTGTCGGTGTGGCTGCCCTCGTCGGGGGCGACCAGGCGGCCCGCGCGGGCGGTGCCGGCCTCGGGGTCGAGTGGTTCGCCCTCGCCGCCGGGCAGGTCGCCGATCTCGTCGCCGGGCGGCGCGGAGACGTCCGGGACCTCCTGGCCGAGCCGTTCGTCCAGGGTCTCCCCGTCGTGCTGCTCGGCGGCGGTGGTGCCGTGCTTGGTGACACCCAGCGGACGCTCGGGCGGGGAGTAGCCCTCGTCGAGGATGTCGTCGTAGGTGCGCTCGCCGATCGCGTCCTGCAGGTCCAGCGGTCCGGCGTCCTCCTGTTCCTCGTTGGTGCCGGTCGGCTGGTAGGTGTCGTCCGCCATCGGGGTCTGCTCGGACTGCTGGTCGCTCATGGTTTCGCCTCCTGGGGGTCAGCGGACCGTCCTGGTCCGCGTTTCCCCCGGCCGGGGCCTTAATCCCCCGGTCATGAGCGCGGCGGCCGGCGACGCCGCCGCCCCTGATCCGCTCCTGCCGCGTCGGGAGCCGCGGACGCGGTGCCGGTCCGGGCGGGTGGGCCCGGCCCGAGCGGGGAGGGGCGGAGCGGAATCAGGGGCGCCGTCACGGAGGAACTTCCCCCCGGTACCGCACCCGCTCCACCCTTATGCCGATTCCACGTACCTGCAACCCTTGTGCAGTAAAGTCCGCGGCAGACCTCCCCCATGGGCGGGGAAAGCCGCCCCGGGCCGACGGGCCCCGACGGCCCGCTCAGGCCGGTGCGGCGTGCGGGCCGTCCGGGCGGGCGGCGCGCTGCCGGATCACGTCCCGTGCGAGTTCCTCCGTCTCCGGCGCGGGCAGCCGCGCGTAGCCGTCCTCGGTGATGACCGAGACGACGGGGAAGATGCGGCGGTGCAGATCGGGGCCGCCGGTGGCCGAGTCGTCGTCCGCCGCGTCGTAGAGCGCCTGGAGCGCGGCGAGGGCGGCCTCGCGGCGGGTCAGGCCCGGCCGGTACAGCTTCTTCAGGGCTCCCCGGGCGTACGGGGAGCCGCTGCCCTCGGCGTGGAAGTGCGGTTTCTCGTACAGCCCGCCGGCCGCGTCGAAGGCGAAGATCCGGCCGCGTCCGCCGTCGGGCGCGGTGAGGTCGTAGCCGACCAGCAGCGGGACGACGGCGAGCCCCTGCATGGCCTGGGCGAGGTTCTGCCGGATCATGGCCGCGAGGCGGGTCGCCTTGGCACCGAGGGTCATCGGGACGCCCTCGACCTTCTCGAAGTGGGTCAGCTCGACCTGGTAGAGGCGCACCATGTCCAGGGCGAGGCCGACGGTGCCGGCGAACGCGACGGCCGTGTGCTCGTCGGCCGGATGCACCTTCTCCAGGTCGCGCTGGGCGATGAGGTTGCCCATGGTGGCGCGCCGGTCGCCGGCGATCAGCACGCCGTCGCGGTAGGTCAGCGCCAGCACGGTGGTGCCGTGCGGGAACCGGCCGGGCGCCGCCCGGACACCGGCCGGCAGGGCGGGCGCGGTGGGCAGCAGCCCGGGGCGGTGGGCGGCCAGGAACTCGGTGAACGACGAGGTCCCCGGCGTGAAGAAGGCCTCGTCCGGCAGGCCCGCGCGGTGATTCCCGGGCATGGCTCCCCCCTCAGTCGGATGGCATGTACCCGACTCCTACCTGCCGGGGAAGCGCGGGAAACTCCCGGACGTCACAACGCCTTGCGCCGCACCAGCACCCCGAGCACCAGCAGGCCGGGCAGCAGCGGCAGCCAGACGGTCAGCAGCCGGTAGCCGAGCACCGCGGACGCGGCGCTCGGCTACCGGCAGGGACACGGTCA
>NZ_JACBWZ010001032.1 GCF_013870595.1 Streptomyces sp. WELS2
TCACGCTGGCCGCCGTGGTCCTCGGGGTGGCGACGGTGACCTTCGCGACCGGCCTGGCGGCGACGCTGAACAGCTTCGGCAGCGGCGGTGACCGCACCTACGACGTCACCGTCTACGTGGGGGCGCACCGGCACGGCAAGGAGGTGCGGCCGGTGCGCGGCGACCGTGAACTCCAGGCGCTGCTCGGCTCGTTGCCGGGCGCACGGCATGTCACGGCGCGGTCGGACGACGAGGTGCTCCTCGTGGGCGGTACGAACGTGGTGATGTTCGAGGGGCGGCGCGGCGGCCGGTCCCTGGACACCGTGCTCGTGAAGGGCCGTTGGATGAGCCGGCCGGGGGAGGTGGTGGCCGGATCGCCGTTCCTGCGCCACAACGGGGTGCGGCTCGGGGACCGGTTGCGGCTGCGCAAGGAGGGCCGCGAGGAGCAGGTGACCGTCGTGGGCGAGACGATGGACACCGACGACCGGCTGGTCGTCGGCGACTGGCCGACGGTCACCGCGCTGATGCCGGGGGCGCGGCCCATCGCGTACCACGTGAAGCTGGGCGACGGTGTGCGGCAGGAGGCGTACGCCCGTGCGGTCCGGGCCGCCGATCCGGGGCTGTCCGTCCAGTTGAGCGGGGCGAACAACGTCACCGGCACCATTGTCGGCTCCGCGACCGCGCTGACGCTGATGCTGGCCCTGGTCGCCTCCCTCGGTGTCTTCAACACCGCCGTGCTCAACACCCACGACCGGCGCCGTGACCTCGGCATGCTGAAGTCGATCGGGATGACCCCGCGCCAGGTGACGGCGATGACGGTGACGTCGATGGCGGTGCTCGGCGTGCTGGGGTCGGTGCTGGGGGTCCCGCTGGGCGTCGCCGCCCACCGGGTGGTGGTGCCGCGCATGGCGGGCGGGCTGGACATCACGCTGCCCGGCTCCATGACGGCTGTCTGGCATCCGCCTCTCCTGGCCGTCCTGGCGCTCACCGGGGTGGTGATCGCCGTGGTCGGGGCGCTGGTGCCCGCGCGGCGGGCGGCCCGGCTCACCGTCGCCGAGGTGCTGCGCGACGAGTGATGCCGCGACCGGCGGGGACGGGTGCCGGCAACGGGCGGGGGCGTGGCTCGTCACCGGAAACGGGCAACCGGTCAGGATCGGAGAAGCCTCCGTGGGGCCGCCCGTCCTAGCGTGGGGGCACCGGCGGGGAACCCGTCGGTGCCCCGGCCCCGTGCGGCCGGGCACCGCTGTGCGAAGGAGTGAGCATCATGACCGCAGGCCTGCAGACGATCATCTACCCGGTGAAGGACCTGGACCGCGCCAAGGCCGTGTTCGGCGCGCTGCTGGGCGTGGAGCCGTACGCGGACGAGCCGTACTACGTGGGCTACAAGGCCGCCGGCCAGGACGTCGGGCTGGACCCGAGCGGGCACGCCAAGGGCATGACCGGCCCGGTGCCGTACTGGCACGTGACGGATCTGCGGGAGCGGCTCGCGGCGCTGCTGGCGGCGGGCGCCGAGCTGCTCCAGGACGCGCAGGACGTCGGCGGCGGCCGGCTGATCGCGTTCGTGAAGGACCCCGACGGCAACCACCTGGGACTGCTCCAGGACCCGTCGGACCCCTCGGCCTGAGGCGGGAGCGACCGCCGGCCCCGGCGCTGGTTGCACGCTCAACGAGTGGCCGGGGCGGTGCTACCGTGCGGTTATGGCAGTCAAGACGGCCGAGACCCGGCTGGAGGAACGCTGGCGGGACATCCTCGCCGTGCACGCGCGCACCATGTGTGAGATCGACCGCGCCCTGCACCCGTACGGGCTCGGCGCCAGCGACTTCGAGGTGCTGGACCTGCTGGTCACGGAGCCGCCCGAGCAGGGCGAGCAGTGCCGGGTGCAGAACCTGGTCGGCCGGGTCCACCTGAGCCAGAGCGCGCTGTCCCGGCTGATCGGCCGGCTGGAGAAGGACGGCCTGGTGGAACGCTCGGTGTGCGCGGAGGA
>NZ_JACBWZ010001033.1 GCF_013870595.1 Streptomyces sp. WELS2
TACCTGCCGATGCTGCGCTACTACGGGCAGCCGCTGTGGCTCGCGCCGCTGCTGCCGTTCACCGCGTTCCTGTACCTGCTGATGACGGTCGACTCCGCGGTGCAGCACTACCGCGGGCGCGGGGCGGCCTGGAAGGGCCGTACCTACTCGCGCCCGGACGCCGTGCCCGACGAGGGCTGAGCCCCGCCGGACGTGGCCGGCTCACTTGCGGCCTGGCGTCCAGTTCATGCCCCAGCCGTAGGCGTGGTCCACGGTCCGCTGCGGGCTCGTTCCGCGCTCCGGGACGAGGTACCGCGCCTCGCGCCGGACGAGCAGGTCGCCGCCGGTGTTGGTGATCAGGGCGAGCGCGCACACCGGGGAGGCGACGGTGCACTCGTCCAGCGAGAACTCGATGGGGGCGCCGTGCTGCGGCTGGAGGGTGACGGTGGCGTGCAGGTCGGCGAAGGAACGGGCGCCTTCGTAGATGGTGACGAAGACGAGGATGCGCCGGAAGTCGCGGGTGTGGTCGAGGTTGATGGTGAGGTTCTCGCCGCGGGCCACGGCTCCGGTGCGGTCGTCGCCGTCGAGATGGATGTACGGCGGCTGGTGCAGGGCGCCGAAGGCGTTGCCGAGGGCCTGGACGACTCCCTTGCGGCCGTCGGCGAGTTCGTACAGCGCGCACAGGTCGAGGTCGACGCCGCCCTGGCCGCCCAGCCGGCCGAGCCAGCCCGTGGGCTGCTTGAGCAGGTGCCAGTTGAGGTTCACCCGCATCGCGCCGGAGGTGCCGCCCTGTTTGGCGAGCGAGACGGACGGGGCCGCCTTGGTGAGGGTGACCTTGGACAGCCGGACCGGCTGGGCCGCGGGCGGCGCCGTGGGGGCCTCGGCGGGGCGGGGCGGTGGAGCCGGGGCCGCCGTGGGAGGCGCGGGAGGGGGCGGCGGGGCGACCGGGGCCGGTGCCGCGGGTGATGCCGCGTGCTGGGGCTCGTCCACGGTGATGCCGAAGTCCGTCGCCAGTCCTTCCAGTCCGCTGTCGTAGCCCTGGCCGACGGCCCGGAACTTCCAGCCGCCCTGGCGGCGGTAGAACTCGCCGAGCACGAAGGCCGTCTCCACCGTCGCGCCGGGGTTGTCGAAGCGGGCGACGACCTGCCCGGAGGCGGCATCGGTCACCTCGATGTAGAGGTCCGGGACCTGGCCGAACGTGCCGCCGTCGGCGGAGGCGGCGAGGACGATCCGCTCGATGTCGCCCTCCACGCGCGCGAGGTCGGCCAGCAGGGTGTCGGTGACCCGGCCGCCGGCCGTCCGCTTGCCCTCGTGGCGTACCGCGCCGGAGGCGTGGGCGGGCTGGTTGTAGAAGACGAAGTCGGCGTCGGAGCGGACCTTTCCGGAGGCGAGCAGCAGGGCCGAGGCGTCCGCGTCGGGCACCCCGTGGCCGGAGCGCCAGCCCAGTTCGACGCGCAGCGCCGTCGTGGGCACCTGTGTGTTCGATCCCTTCGACATTGACATGTCCGCCCCCATCGCGTGTTCGGCTCGGCGGGTTTCGCCCGTCGGCCCGGATCTTCCGGCCCGTGCGATCCCTACCACAACCTATTCCGCGCCCCGGCGCACGCCCGGGAACGGCACAGGAAGATCGCCGGTCAACCACCGGTAACACCGGAGGAACTCAGCCTTTACACGATCCAAACGTCGACTGGCGCCCCTTTTTGCCATGTTCGCTCGTATTGGGGATGTCAGGCTCCCGACGACACGGAAAACAACCCTCTTATCGGTCTCCCCAACCAGCACATCGTGGGCTTAACTTATGTGCCATGACCTCCCCCCGCTCCACTTATGGTGGCGGCTACTACTCCGCCTCCTTCAAGGAGACCCCGATCTACGACTCGCTCGTCGCCGAGCGTGGCACTCCGCAGATCGCCCCGATCAGGGTCCCCGCCGCCTACGACACGGGCAGCAGCCTGCCCGCCCTGCCGTCGGCCCTGCCCGCCC
>NZ_JACBWZ010001034.1 GCF_013870595.1 Streptomyces sp. WELS2
ACCAAGGGCTCCGCCGACGCGGTCCGCGCGGCCCTGCGCGCCGCCCCCGCCGACGGCCGCACCATCCTCGACCTGCGCGGCAACTCTGGCGGCCTGGTCACCGAGGCCGTGGCCACCGCCTCCGCCTTCCTGGACGGCGGTCTGGTCGCCACCTACGACGTCGACGGCGCCCAGCGCGCCCTGCACGCCGACCCGGGCGGCGACACCGCCCGGCCCCTGGTCGTCCTCGTCGACGGCGGCACCATGAGCGCGGCCGAACTGCTCACCGGCGCCCTCCAGGACCGGGGCCGCGCGGTGGTGATCGGATCGCGCACCTTCGGCAAGGGCTCCGTCCAGATGCCGGTGAAGCTGCCCGACGGCTCGGTGGCCGAGCTGACCGTCGGCCACTACCGCACCCCGTCCGGCCACGCGGTCGACGGCCGGGGCATCACCCCCGACCTGGAGGCGGCCCCGGACCAGGCCCTGCCACGGGCCCGGACGGTGCTCACCGGGCTGGGCGACCCGTCGTAGCCGCGCCGCCCGCCCCCGCGTAAACGGCTGTACTCACCACCCCCGTGTGGTGCGAAAATGGCGGCACTATGAGCAAGGGAATGTACGTACCGAAGGAGTCCCAGCCCAAGCAGGGCGGGGCCGCCAAGGCCAGGGACGGCGAGAAGGGCGGCAAGCGCAAGATCGTCGCCCAGAACAAGAAGGCCCGGCACGACTACGCGATCATCGACACCTTCGAGGCCGGGCTCGTGCTCATGGGCACGGAGGTCAAGTCGCTGCGCGAGGGACGGACCTCGCTGACCGACGGCTTCGTCCAGATCGACCGGGGCGAGGCGTGGCTGCACAACGCCCACATCCCGGAGTACCACCAGGGCAGCTGGACCAACCACTCCGCGCGCCGCAGGCGCAAGCTGCTCCTGCACCGTGCGGAGATCGAGAAGCTGGAGTCGAAGTCCCAGGAGACGGGACACACGATCGTGCCCCTCGCCATCTACTTCAAGGACGGCCGGGCGAAGGCCGAGATCGCTCTCGCACGGGGCAAGAAGGAGTACGACAAGCGGCAGACGCTGCGCGAGCAGCAGGACCGGCGGGAGGCGGCCCGGGCGATCGCGGCGGCGAAGCGCCGGCAGCGCGGCGTCTAGCCGGCCCACGGGGAATAGGCTGGCATCGTCGGGCGTTGGTCACGTACGATGGCCGTGCACTCCATAGAGGGTGCGCGAACCCTCCACGGAGGGATTGAAAAATCAACATGGGGATGATCGGTTTCGACAGCGGCTGTCGAAGCAGGGGAAGCGTGTCGAGGAAGCGGCAATGATCTCGTAAACCATATGTCGCAAAAAATAATCGCCAACACCAAGCGCGATTCCTTCGCCCTCGCTGCCTGATCAGCGACTCGCGAAGTGTCAGCCCGGGGCTGTTCCCGACCCGGATCCTGGCATCAGCTAGGGAACTAAACCTCTAGACCCGGTCACGGGGTGTAGAGGGAAATCAAACAGTGACTGAGCCCGTCGGAGACTTGTCCGCGTGATCTCCGGGGCCGAGAAAATCGCAGCGGACTGCACACGGAGAAGCCCTGATTCCGCACCGTTGGACGCGGGTTCGATTCCCGCCATCTCCACGAGGCCCCCGAGGGGGCCGACCCCATGTGGGCAAGGCCCCGTCACGATCAGTGGCGGGGCCTTCGCCATGTCCGCGCCCCTGCGCCCGCCACGCCGACGAGCAGGGCCAGGAAGGCCGCCGCGGCCGGTACGGCGAAGGCGGTGCCGGGGGAGAGGCGCTCGGTCGCCCAGCCGCCCGTCGCCGAGCCGCAGGCGATCCCGGCGAGCAGCCCGGTCACCATCAGGCTCATGCCCTCGTTCAGCCGGCCGGCCGGGGTGCGCCGCTGCACCAGGGCCATCGCCGTCACCATGGTCGGCGCGGTCGCCATGCCCGCGACCAGCAGCGCGCCCGCGAGCACCACGAGCGAGCCGGTG
>NZ_JACBWZ010001035.1 GCF_013870595.1 Streptomyces sp. WELS2
TACCCCGCGCCGGCGCTGGAGCCGGCCCTCCAGCTCCAGCTGTTCGAGGGCCTGGCGGAGCGTGGCGCGGGCCACGCCGAAGCGGGCGGCCAGATCACGCTCGTTGGGCAGGATCTCGCCGACCGAGAACTCGGAGTCGAGTGCCTCGCTGAGCACGGTCTTGAGATGCCAGTACTTCGGTTCCGGTACCGATTCCAGCTGCGTGGTCCCCACCCTGTCCTCCGCAAGAGCCGTGGTCCGGCGGTTTTTGGCGCCCTTGTTTATTAAAGGTTGTTGCACTTCTCTGCGACCATAGGGCGGCACTCACCCTTGGTCAAGACCAATCCTCGGCCGCCCCGTAGCTATCCGGACGTCCGGCAGCGAAGCGTTCACGAGGCGTTCGCGCGCGCCGGTGTGTGTGACATCGCGGCAAAGCTCCCGTCGTACGGCGGGGCTGTCCGGGGTACGGCGAAGCCCCCGCCGGGACGACGGGGGCTCGCGGCGGGGGCGGCTCAGTGGGCGGGGAGGTGCCGGAGCTTGTCCGGATTGCGGATGATGTAGACGGAGGTGATGCGGCCGTCGGCGATGTCCACCTGGAACAGGGCGTCGGGCTTGCCGCCGGTGAGGATCAGCAGGGCGGGGCCGCCGTTGGTCTCCAGGACGCGGTGGGTCCGGTCGGCCGGGGCGGTGCGTGCGACGCCGACCAGGAAGCGGCCGACCTTGTCGGCGGTGTGCAGGACGCGCACCGGCGCCTTGGCCTTGCCGCCGCTGTCGCCGACCAGCCGGACGTCCGGGGCGAGCAGGGACATCAGCCCCTCCAGGTCGCCCTCGCCGGCGGCGGCGAGGAAACGCTCGGTCAGTTCCCGGCGCCGGGTGGGTTCGACGTCGTAGCGGGGGCGTCGTTCGGCCACGTGCCGGCGGGCCCGTCCGGCGAGCTGCCGTACCGCCGGCTCGGTCCGTTCCAGCAGCGCGGCGATCTCGGCGTACGGGTAGTCGAACGCCTCCCTGAGTACGAACACCGCCCTCTCCAGCGGGGACAGCGACTCCAGGACGACCAGGACGGCGAGGGAGACGGTGTCGGCGAGCAGGGCCCGGTCGGCGGAGTCGGGGGCGGTGCCGGCGAACTCGGTCGGGTAGGGCTCGGGCAGCCAGGGGCCGACGTAGGCCTCGGCGCGCCGCTGGGCCTGGCGCAGCCGGTCGATGGCCAGCCGGGTGGTGACGCGCACCAGGTAGGCGCCCGGTTCGCGGACCTCCTCGCGGTCGGCGTGGTACCAGCGCAGCCACGCCTCCTGGACCACGTCCTCCGCGTCGGCCACGCGGCCGAGCATGCGGTAGGCGACTCCCATGAGCAGGGGCCGGTGTTCTTCGAAGACGTCGGTGGCGGGCTGTGTGGTCACCGGCCCATCCCACCGTTACCCGCCCGCCGGTGTCCACCCGTTACCGGGGCCCGCGCCCGCCAAGGGCTACCCGCCGGTAGGCGATTGCTGACAAGCTGTCTACGGCGTCCGTCGGCAGCACAGACGAGGAGCACCCCATGTCCGCCACCGTCTCCTTCCAGGTCCCCGCCCCCCACGGCCCGGCCGAGGTGACCGTGTCCTACGCGCGCGTGGGCCGCGGCGAACCGCTGGTCCTGCTGCACGGCATCGGCCACCACCGGCAGGCCTGGGACCCGGTCGTGGACATCCTGGCCACCGAGCGCGAGGTGATCGCCGTGGACCTGCCGGGCTTCGGCGCGTCCCCGGGCCTGCCGGAGGGACTGGCCTACGACCTGCCCACCACGGGCGCCGTGCTCGGCGCCCTGTTCGAGGCGCTGGGCCTGGACCGCCCGCACGTCGCCGGCAACTCGCTGGGCGGCCTGCTCGCCCTCGAACTGGGCCGGGAGAGGCTCGTACGGTCCGTCACCGCCCTGTCCCCCGCCGGTTTCTGGTCACAGGCGGAGCGGCGGTACGCCTTCACGGTGCTGCTCGGCATGCGCGGCG
>NZ_JACBWZ010001036.1 GCF_013870595.1 Streptomyces sp. WELS2
CCTGTGTAAATACGCCCTGAAATGCGGTTTTCCGCCCGGCAGGGGGGTGCGCGAAATCCCGACGCCTCCCCGGTGCCGTACGCGTCGTCGTAGCGGTCGCCGGAGGCGGGCGTTCCGCAGCCGGGGCACGCCAGGGCGCCATTCAGGTGGCGTCGGCAGGGGTGGCAATAGTCCATGACGCGGGAAGACTAGAGTCCGCGCGGGCCGGGTTCCAGACGCGGCTGTGAAGGTTCGGTGCGGGAGCGAAACAATCTCGAAAGCCTTGCCGAAACCGTTACCTGTTCGACCCATTGACACCCCCGGCGCCCCGTCCTTACTGTCACGCCAGCATTTCGAACGTGCGACGAAATACCGAACAGCTGAGGGGCAACTGCCGTGCGCATCACCGGAATCAGCACACACGTGGTCGGCACGCCGTGGCGCAACCTGGCGTACGTCCAGGTGCACACCGACGAAGGGATCACGGGAGTCGGCGAGACCCGGATGCTCGGGCATACGGACGCGCTGATCGGCTATCTGCGGGAGGCCGAGGTCAACCACATCCTCGGCTCGGACCCGTTCGCCGTCGAGGACCTGGTGCGCCGTATGAAGTACGGCGACTACGGCCGCGCCGGCGAGATCGTGATGTCCGGCATCGCGGTGGTCGAGATGGCGTGCTGGGACATCAAGGGCAAGGCGCTGGGTGTGCCGGTGTGGCAGCTGCTCGGCGGAAAGGTCACCGACAAGGTCAAGGCGTACGCCAACGGCTGGTACACCACCGAGCGGACCCCGGAGGCGTACCACAAGGCCGCCCAGGGGGTCATGGAGCGCGGTTACAAGGCGCTGAAGATCGACCCGTTCGGCACCGGCCACTTCGAGCTGGACCACCAGGAGACCCTGTACGCCGTCTCGCTCATCGAGGCCGTACGGGACGCCATCGGCCCGGAAGCGGAGCTGATGCTGGAGATGCACGGCCGCTTCTCCCCCGCCACCGCGGTCCGGCTGGCCAAGGAGATGGCGCCGTTCAAGCCGGCCTGGCTGGAGGAGCCGGTGCCGCCGGAGAACCTGAAGGCGCTCCAGAAGGTCGCCGCCAAGGTCGACATGCCGGTGGCCACCGGCGAGCGCATCCACGACCGCATCGAGTTCCGCGAGCTGTTCGACAGCCAGGCCGTGGACATCATCCAGCCCGACGTCGGCCACATCGGCGGCATCTGGGAGACCCGCAAGCTCGCCGCCACCGCCGAGACCCACTACATGCTGGTCGCCCCGCACAACGTCGGCGGCTCCGTGCTCACCGCCGCCTCCCTCCAGGTGGGCTTCACCTCCCCGAACTTCAAGATCCTGGAGCACTTCAACGACTTCGCGGACGCGGAGATCAAGAAGGTGGTCAAGGGCGCGCCGCAGGTGAACCCGGAGGACGGCTGCTTCCACCTCTCGGACGCGCCCGGTCTCGGCGTCGAGCTGGACGTCGACGCGGCGGCCGAGTTCCCGCAGCAGCGGGCGCACTTCGACCTGTGGGCCGAGGGCTGGGAGAAGCGCAATCCGAAGGACGCCCAGTGAGTTCACAGGTCCTCGTCGAGGCACCGGGTGTCCACCGGGTCGAGGCCCACACCCCGCGCGAACCGGGTCCCGGCGAGGCGCTGGTGGCCGTGCACGCGGTCGGCATCTGCGGCAGCGACCGCGAGGTGTACCAGGGCAACCGGCCCGAGGGGTACGTCCGTTACCCGCTCGTCCCCGGGCACGAGTGGTCGGGGACGGTCACCGCGGTCGGGGCCGGCGTGCCCGGCTCGCTGACCGGCCGCAAGGTGGTCGGCGAGGGGTTCCGCAACTGCCAGGTGTGCGACCGCTGTCACGCGGGCGAGACCACGCTGTGCACCGCCGGGTACGAGGAGACCGGGTTCACCCGGCCCGGTGCCATGGCGGCCACCCTCACCCTGCCCGCCCGGCTGCTGCACGTGCTCCCGGACGACGCCGACCTC
>NZ_JACBWZ010001037.1 GCF_013870595.1 Streptomyces sp. WELS2
GCCACGTACACCGTCGACGTGCTCGGTGGACGCCTGGTCATCACCGAGCGGCCGGACGGCGAGATCGAGATGACCGGACCCGCCGTGATCGTCGCCGAGGGCGAGATCGACGCCGAGTGGCTGGCCGAAGCGTTCGGCTGACCGAAAACTTAAACCTCGATTTCGTCGCTCGAATGGGTGATCCGTTTCACGCTCGGCCGGAGGCGGTCGGTAGGGCGTGGCGGGCTCGGTAGCATCAAGCACCGGCACGGACGGGGGAATGCCGCCAACCCTGAGCCGCGTGTGCCCCGGGACTCCGTCCGCCGGTCCACGAGCCGGAGGTGCCCATGAGTGCGGAGGCCACGAACCCTGCGACCGCTGGTCCGGCGGTGCCCCCGGTGCCGCAGGCGCTCACCGCGTCCGCGGCGCCCGCGGCGCCACGCAGAAAGGCCCGGCCCCGGATCGATCTGCGCCGGCTCGGCCGGGCCGCGCTGCTCGGCTCCGCCACCCGCGACAAACTGCCCGACGCGATCGGCCATGTCGTCGAGGCGCACCGCGCCCACCACCCCGACGCCGACCTCGAACCCCTGCGCCGCGCCTACGTCCTGGCCGAGTCCTCGCACCGCGGCCAGACGCGCAAGAGCGGCGAGCCGTACATCACGCACCCGCTCGCCGTGACCCTGATCCTCGCCGAACTCGGCGCGGAGACCACGACCCTGACGGCCTCTCTGCTGCACGACACGGTCGAGGACACCGACGTGACGCTCGAACAGGTGCGGGAGCAGTTCGGCGAGGAGGTGCGCTACCTGGTCGACGGCGTCACGAAACTGGAGAAGGTCGACTACGGGGCCGCCGCCGAACCGGAGACCTTCCGCAAGATGCTCGTCGCCACCGGCAACGACGTGCGCGTGATGTCGATCAAACTCGCCGACCGCCTGCACAACATGCGCACCCTCGGCGTGATGCGCCCCGAGAAACAGGCGCGGATCGCCAAGGTCACCCGTGACGTCCTCATCCCGCTCGCCGAGCGCCTCGGCGTGCAGGCCCTCAAGACCGAGCTGGAGGACCTGGTCTTCGCCGTCCTCCACCCCGAGGAGTACGCCCGCACCCGCGAACTGATCGCGGAGAACGCCGCCCGCCCCGGCGACCCGCTCGCCGAGGTCGCCGAGGAGGTGCGCGGGGTGCTGCGCGAGGCCGACATCCCGGCCGAGGTCCTCATCCGCCCCCGGCACTTCGTCTCCGTCCACCGGGTGGCCCGCAAACGCGGCCGGCTGCGCGGCACGGACTTCGGCCGCCTGCTCGTCCTGGTGAACGAGGACGCGGACTGTTACGCCGTCCTCGGCGAGCTGCACACCTGTATGACGCCGGTGGTCTCGGAGTTCAAGGACTTCATCGCCGTACCGAAGTTCAACCTCTACCAGTCCCTGCACACCGCGGTCGCCCGGCCCGACGGGCAGATGGTCGAGGTCCTCATCCGCACCCACCAGATGCACAAGGTCGCCGAGGCCGGCGTCGTGGCCCTCGGCAACCCGTACGCGCCCGCCCCCGAGTCCGGCGCCCCCGACGTCCCCGCGAACGACGCGTCCCCCGCCGAGGGCGAGCGCGTCGACCCCACCCGTCCCGGCTGGCTCTCCCGCCTCCTCGAGTGGCAGCGGGCCGCCCCCGACCCCGACACCTTCTGGTCCACCCTGCGCGAGGACCTCGCGCAGGACCGCGAGATCACCGTCTTCCGCCCCGACGGCGGCACGCTCGGCCTGCCCGAGGGCGCCACCTGCGTGGACGCCGCCTACGCGCAGTACGGCGAGGACGCGCACGCCTGCATCGGCGCCCGTGTCAACGGCCGCCTCGCCACCCTCAGCACGGTCCTGCGCGACGGCGACACCGTCCAGCTCCTGATGGGCCAGGACCCGGCCTCCGAGCCGTCCCGCGAATGGCTGGACCACGCCCACACACCGGCCGCCCGCATCGCCATCCAGCG
>NZ_JACBWZ010001038.1 GCF_013870595.1 Streptomyces sp. WELS2
GCCCCGCGCGGTGACTACACGGTCCGCGCGGGCGACACCCTGAGCACCATCGCCGCCCGGCACGGGACCACCTGGCAGCGGATCTACGCCGTCAACCGGGCCGTCATCGGCGACGACCCCGACGTGATCGTGCCCGGTCAGCGCCTCGCGCTCTGAGCGCCGGACACGCTGTGCCGTACGGCCGCCACCCCAGCCTGGGACGGCGGCCGTACGCGCGCGGCACCCGGCCTCACGACCGCGCCTGATGCCCCTTCGGCTCCGGCTGCGGGGCATGGCCCGCGTACTCGGGGTGGTGCAGGTCGAAGGCGGGGGACTCGCTGCGGATGCGGGGCAGGGTGACGAAGTTGTGCCGGGGCGGCGGGCAGGACGTCGCCCACTCCAGCGAACGGCCGTAGCCCCAGGGGTCGTCGGTGTGGACCTTCTCGCCGCGCGTGGCGGTCTTCCAGACGTTGTACAGGAACGGCAGTGTGGACAGACCGAGCAGGAAGGAACCGATCGAGGAGACCGTGTTCAGCGCGGTGAAGCCGTCGGAGGCCAGATAGTCGGCGTACCGGCGGGGCATGCCCTCGGCACCCAGCCAGTGCTGCACCAGGAAGGTGGTGTGGAAGCCGGTGAAGAGCGTCCAGAACTGGATCTTCCCCAGCCGCTCGTCCAGCATCTTGCCGGTGAACTTCGGCCACCAGAAGAAGAAGCCGCCGAAGACCGCGAAGACGACCGTGCCGAAGACGACGTAGTGGAAGTGGGCGACGACGAAGTACGAGTCCGTGACGTGGAAGTCCAGCGGCGGGGAGGCCAGGATCACCCCCGTCAGACCGCCGAACAGGAACGTCACCAGGAAGCCCGTCGCCCACAGCATCGGCGTCTCGAAGGACAGCGAGCCCTTGATCATCGTGCCGGTCCAGTTGAAGAACTTCACCCCCGTCGGCACCGCGATCAGGAACGACATCAGCGAGAAGAACGGCAGCAGCACCGCGCCGGTGGCGAACATGTGGTGCGCCCACACCACCATCGACAGCCCGGTGATCGCCATCGTGGCGCCGACCAGCGTCAGATAGCCGAAGACCGGCTTGCGGCTGAACACCGGGATGATCTCCGTGATGATCCCGAAGAACGGCAGCGCGATGATGTAGACCTCGGGGTGCCCGAAGAACCAGAACAGGTGCTGCCACAGCAGCGCCCCGCCGTTCGCCGCCTGGAACACCTGCGAGCCGAACCGCCGGTCCGACTCCAGCACCAGCAGCGCCGCCGCCAGCACCGGGAACGCCATCAGGATCAGGATCGACGTGAACAGCGTGTTCCAGGTGAAGATCGGCATCCGGAACATCGTCATGCCCGGCGCCCGCATCCCGATGATCGTGGCGATGAAGTTGACCGCGCCCAGGATCGTCCCGAAGCCGGACAGCGCCAGGCCCATGACCCACAGGTCCGGGCCGACGCCGGGGGAGTGGTGGGCGTCGTTCAGCGGCGCGTAGGCGAACCAGCCGAAGGCGGCCGGCCCGTCCGGCACCACCAGCGAACTCAGCACGATCAGCCCGCCGAAGGTGAACAGCCAGTACGACAGCATGTTCAGCCGGGGGAAGGCCACGTCCGGGGCGCCGATCTGCAACGGCATCAGCTCGTTGGCGAAGCCCGCGAAGCTCGGGGTCGCGAACAGCAGCAGCATGATCGTGCCGTGCAGCGTGAACAACTGGTTGAACTGGTTGTTGTCCATCAGCTGAAGCCCCGGCCGGGCGAGTTCCGCACGCATCAGCAGGGCCATGATCCCGCCGGCCAGGAAGAACCCGAACGCCGTGATCAGATACAGATGACCGATCTTCTTGTGGTCGGTGGTGGAGAGCCAGTCCACCACCACCCGGCCGGCCCGGTGGCGCCCCGTCGGACGCGCCGTCACCCCTGCGGTCTCGGTCCCCATCGCTCGCCCCTTCGCATCGTCGCGCCCGGGTCCGCCCGCCGGTC
>NZ_JACBWZ010001039.1 GCF_013870595.1 Streptomyces sp. WELS2
CCGTGGCGGGCGGCGGCACCGGTATCGGCATCGCGTCGTACGATCCCGGGTCGGGCCGGATCACCGGGGAGGGCACGCTGACCGGGGTGTCCGACCCGTCGTATCTGGCCGTGCACCCGGACGGACGGACGCTGTACGCGGTCGCCGAGCGGCAGGACGGCGCGGTGACGGCCGTGCGCCTCGCCGACCGGCGGGTCCTCGGCACCCGGAGCACCGGCGGCGCGGGTCCCTGCCATCTGTCGGTGCATCCCACCGGCCGCTGGCTGCTGAGCGCCGACTACGGCTCGGGCAGCGTCTCGGTGCACCCGATCGACGCCTCGGGGACCCTGGGCGAGCGCACCGACCGGGTCACGCACACCTCCCCGCCGCCCGGCCCCGGCCAACAGGGGCCGCACGCGCACCAGTTCGTCACCAGTCCCGACGGCCGGCACGTGCTCGCCGTGGACCTGGGCACCGACACCGTCTACACCTACCGGCTGGATCCGGTGCGGGGCACGCTCGCGGAGGCCGCCCGGGCGCGGACCCGGCCGGGCGCGGGCCCGCGCCATCTGACCTTCCATCCCGGCGGCCGGTACGCCTACCTGGCCAACGAGGTGGACGACACGGTGGCCGTGTGCGCCTACGACCCGCGCTCCGGGCGGCTGAGCGTCGGCGCGCCGCAGCCGACGGGCTCGGAGGGCGGCACCAACTACCCGGCGCAGCTGCTGGTGACGGCGAACGGCCGGTTCGCGTTCCTGGCCAACCGGGGGCACAACAGCCTCGCCCGGTACGCCGTGGAGTCCGCCGGGGCCCGGCTGCGGCTGCTGGGCACGGTGCCGGTGGGCGGGGACTTCCCGCGGCAGATCGCGTTCTCCCCGGACGGCCGGCTGCTGTTCGCGGCGAACCAGCGCTCCGGCACGGTCACCGTCTTCCACGTCGACGCGGAGAGCGGGGAACTGAGCCCGGCGGGCGAGCCGTTCGCGTCACCCGTCGCCGTCTGCGCGCTGCCGCTGTAGCGCCCGGGGGCAGCCCGCGGCGGCGGCCTGGGCCAGCAGGGCGTGCATGCGTTCGGTGAGCTGCGGCACGTCGTCGGCGGGTGTGTGGAAGGGCAGCCGTACGTCGCCGTGGGCGCGGGTGCGTTCGACGCGCAGGGTGAGGCCGTGCCGGTCGACGGCGAGCGGGACCACCCGGGTCGCGGCGTGCAGGCTCTCCGGCCGCACCAGGCGGCTGAGCCGCTCGACGGCGTCCGGGTGGGCGTCGGCGAGGTGGGTGAGCAGCCGGGCCTCGGCCCCGGCGAGGGGGTCGGGCCGGGCGGCGGTGAACTCGTCGAGGTCGACGACGACGGGCCCCGGGGCCTGCCGGAGCACCACACGGGTGGGGAGGAAGAGCAGGCCGCCCTCGGACGGGGTGAGCCGGCCGGAGAGGAAGAGCCGGGCCCGGACGCGGTGGCGCACCGGCACGGGGGCGACGTCGGCGAACTCCAGCAGGGCGGAGGGTTCCTGGCGGGGCGCGCACAGGGAGGCGACGGACAGACCGCTGTCGTCGGGCACGGTCAGCCGCACCCGGCCGTCCTCGGTGACGGTGTGCGCTCCGGCGTACTCCTCGCGCACGCCGTCCGCGGTCACCGCGCACGACCACGCGACGGACAGCACCGAGCGTGCCCGTTCCGCCGCGCCGGGGGCGGCCGTCCAGTCCTGCGTGTCACCCATCCGAGACCTCCTTAGGTAAGCCTTGCCTAACCTATCGGAGTTCGGGGCGTGCGCCAACCGCGCCGCACCAGCGGACGGGAGCATCCAGGGTCAGGCGAGTACGCCCAGCAGCGCGCGGGCGCACAGGTCGCGCACCCGCTCGCGGCCCAACCCGCCCTCCTGGCCGAGCCATTCCAGACACACGGCGGTGGTGAAGGCGAGCCAGCCGCGCACCGCCAGACGCACCTCGGGGGCGGTCTCGACGACCGGCCCGAACTCGGGGTCGGCG
>NZ_JACBWZ010000104.1 GCF_013870595.1 Streptomyces sp. WELS2
CCTCGACGACGTTGGTGTGGTCCACGACCTCGCGGCGGGAGATCTTCCAGATCGCGGCGCTCGCGGCGACCAGGAAGACGGCGACGGCGGCGGTGCCCCAGTCACCGAGGTCGGTGACGGACTCGGCGCCCGCGCCGACCAGAGCGGCGGCCGGCAGGGTGAGCACCCAGGCGACGGCCATGCGGGTCGCGGTGGACCAGCGGACCACGCCGCCCTTGCGGCCGAGGCCCGCGCCCATCACCGAGCCCGAGACGACATGGGTGGTGGAGAGGGAGAAGCCGAGGTGGGAGGAGGCCAGGATGGCGGTCGCGGCGCCGGTCTGGGCGGCGAAGCCCTGGCGCGGCTCCAGATCGGTCAGGCCCTTGCCCATGGTGCGGATGATGCGCCAGCCGCCGATGTAGGTGCCGAGCGCGATGGCCAGGCCGGCGGAGAGGATCACCCAGGTGGGAGGGTTGGAGCCGGGGGCGAGGGAGCCGCCCGCGATCAGCGCGAGGGTGATGATGCCCATCGTCTTCTGGGCGTCGTTGGTGCCGTGCGCGAGCGAGACCAGGCCGGCGGAGGCGATCTGGCCGGCGCGGTAGCCCTTGCGGGTGGCCTCGGTGTCGCCGGAGCCGCCGATGCCGTAGGAGAGCCGGGTGGCCAGGAACGAGGCGAGGCCCGCCACGACCGGCGCGGCGACGGCGGGGAGCAGCACCTTGGTGACCAGGACGCCGCCGTGGACGGCGCCGAAGCCGGCGGAGGCGACGGTGGCGCCGACCAGGCCGCCCATCAGGGCGTGCGAGGAACTGGAGGGCAGGCCCACCAGCCAGGTCAGCAGGTTCCAGAGGATCGCGCCGACCAGGGCGGCGAAGATGACCTCGGGACGGATGCCGGTCTCGTCGACGAGACCCTTGGAGATCGTGTTCGCGACCTCCACGGAGAGGAAGGCGCCCGCAAGGTTGAGGGCGGCGGACATGGTCACCGCGATCTTCGGCTTCAGGGCGCCTGTGGAGATGGTGGTGGCCATCGCGTTCGCGGTGTCGTGGAAACCGTTCGTGAAATCGAACGCGAGTGCGGTTACCACCACAATCGCGAGGATCAGCGAGAAGCTTTCCATTTACCCAGGCAATCGTTCGAGGTCGTTGGCTGGATGAATGTAGGCAACCTGGGTGAACGGAAGATGAACTGGGACGGGCATGGTGGTGTCGGTAATCCCATACCGGAGTTCTGTTCCGCCCCGCCGGGCCGGGCGCCCCTTGGCTACCGGGCCCGCGCGAAGATCCGCAGCCGGTCCAGGGTGCCGTTGAAGAGATCCTGGTCACCCGGCAGCGTGCCCGTCGTGCGGTGCTGCCAGAACGTCCAGTACCGCCAGCCGCCGGGCAGCGCCCCGGGCCGGGCGGTGCCGTGCCGGGCGATCCACAGGGGGTGGTCCTTCGAGAACGCGCGGCTGTTGCCGGTGCACAGCTTCCACCACTGGGTCGTCGTGTAGATCACCGGGCGGCGGCCCGTCTCGCGCCGGACCTCGTCGCTGAACGAACGGATCCAGCCGACCATCCGCTTCTTGCCCAGTCCGTAGCACTTGCGGGAGCCGTAGGGGTTGTACTCGATGTCGAGCGCGGGCGGCAGCGTCCAGCCGTCCCCCCGCCAGCTCCCGCCGTACCGCACGAAGTGCGCGGCCTGCTTGGCGCCGGAGGACCGGTCCGGCCGTGCGAAGTGGTACGCGCCCCGGATCAGGCCGGCCTTGCGGGCGCCGGAGTACTGCTCGGCGAAGTAGGGGTTGCGGTAGCCGGTGGACTCGGTGGCCTTGACGTAGACGAACCGCGCTCCCTTCTTCCGCGCGTCCGGCCAGTTCACGTGCCGCTGGTGCGACGACACGTCGTGGCCCTTGGGCGGCTTGGCCGCGGCGGTCGCGGGCCCGGTGAGGGCGAGGACCGCCGCCACGGCCGCCGCGAGGACGCTCCAGCACGGTCAGGGTGTTGCGGACCACCCCGTCCACGTCGGTGTTCCCGGCGACACAGGTCACGGCCCGCAGATCGAGTCCCGGGTGGCGTACGGCGAGAAGCAGGGCCAGGGCGTCGTCGACGCCGGTGTCACAGTCGATGATCACGGGCACGGGCTGACCGGTCACGGCGGTCTCCTTCCGTCCAGCCGACTCTAGGCGGTCGCGGCCTCGTCCCAGAGGGCGGTGGAGCGGTCCGCCACCCGTGCGGTGATCCGGCGCAGCAGCTGGCGTACGGCCCGGAGCACGGTCCGGTGGTGGAGCTGGGCACGGTGCCGGTACCGGCGGCCGACTGCCTGGTGTCCGGGCAGTGGCCCGCGGAACTCCGGGACGGCGGGCGGCTGTTGCTGCCGGTGCACCCCTGGCAGGCCGCGCATGTGCTCAAGCGGTCGTACGACGTGTGGCGCCCGGCCACCCGGAACTGGTCAAACTGGTCGCGGAGGTGCTGCGCCGGCACACCGGGCTGCCCGGCGGCGACCTGCCCGCCGAGATGATCGACAGCCGGGAAGCGGTCGCCGCCCTGCTCACCGCCCGCGCCCGGGCCACGCCCCCCGAAGACCCGTATCTGCGCTCCGAGCAGTCCCTGCTCACCGGCCACCCCCACCACCCGGCCCCCAAGGCGCGCGGCGGCGGCCCGGTCGCCTCCTGGCTGCCCTACGCCCCCGAGGCGCACGCCCGTTTCCCGCTGGCGCTGCTCGGCGTCCGCGAGGACCAGGTGGCGGAGGAGGGCGACACCGGCGCCCTGGACGCCCTCGGCACCGCCCCGCCCGGCTACCGGCTGCTGCCCGCCCACCCCTGGCAGCTCGACCTGACCGCCCGCGAACTCGCCCCCGCCTTCGCCGACGGCCGGCTGCTGCGGCTGGGCACCACCGCGTTCCCGGTCTGGCCGACGGCCGCCGTCCGCACGGTGTACGAGCCCCGCCGCGACCTGTTCCTGAAGTTCAGCCTGGACGTGCGCATCACCAACGACATCCGCCGGCTGTGGCGCCACGATCTGTGCCGGCTGCGCCGTACCGACACCGCCGCCGGGCGTGCCTTCGCGACGATGGGGCCGCCCGCGGCCTGGCTGAGCGACCGCGGCTACCGCACCGCCGCCTTCGCCTTCGAGGAACTGGCCGTACTGGTCCGCGACGGACTGCGCGGCCACCTCCTGCCGGGCGCCACCCCGTTGCTCGCGGCGGGCCTCGCCGAGGGCTTCGAGGGCAGCCCGCTGGCCGCCACGGACGACCCGGCCGGCTGGTGGGCGGCTTATCTGCGGCAGGTCGTGCCGCCCGCCCTGACCGCGTTCGGCGCCCACGGGGTGGTCCTGGAGGCCCATCTGCAGAACACCCTGGTCGCCGTGGACCCGGCCGGCACTCCCGTACAGGCCCTGTTCCGGGACGCCGAGGGCGCCAAGCTGCTGCCGGACGTGAGCCGGGCGGCGGGCTGGGAACGGCTGGTGTACTGCCTGGTCGTCAACCACCTCACCGAGATCGCCGGCGCCCTCGCCGACCACCATCCCGGCTACGACCCGTGGCCCGCCGTCCGCCGCGAACTGGCCCGCCACGACCTGCCCGAGATCCCCGCGCTGCTCACCGCGCCGACCCTGCCCGGCAAGACCAACCTGCTGCTGCGCTGGACGGCGGCGGACGGCGCGGACGCCCGCTACCTGCCGCTGCCCAACCCGCTGCTGACCGGCTGAGCCCGACTCCGGCACCGCCTCGCTCCGCGCATCGGCTGTCGGAGCGGACCCGCGTACGCCCGCCGCGCCGGCTGTCAGCCCGTGGGCGTGCCGATCTGGTCGCGTTCGAGTGCGGAGCGCAGCGTCGAGAGGGCGCGGGCGACGGCCGCGGCCGAGGAGCCGTCGAGCGTGTCCCCGATCAGCGCGGCGAGTGCCCCGGTGAAGGTTTCCTCCGCCGCGTCGACGAGCCGTGAGCCGTCGTCGGTCAGGGCCAGCAGGGAGGACCGGCGGTCGGACGGATTCGGCTGCCGGACGATCCATCCCTGTTTCTCCAGGCGGTCGGCGCTCTTGCTGGTCGCCCCGACGCCGATGGCGAACTCGGCGGCGAGGTCCGCCACGCGGGCCCCGGGGTGGTCGCGCAGGAAGCGCAGGAACTCGTACTGCGAGGTGACGATCCCGTGCCGTGCGCGGAGACGGTCGTTGAGGGCGTTGTACAGACGCGTCTCGCAGCGGACCAGATCGGAGAAGAAGCCCGGGAGGCCGACTTCGTCACCGCTTGATGTAGATGCCATGGCATATAGTGTAGTGGAATCTACTCAGGGCGGGAGCATACCCATGAGCAAGGAACAGCGCGCCCGGATCGACGCGATGATGCGGCAGCCGCGGCCCGAGGGACCCCGGTCGGTCGAGGAACTGCGTGCCGGGTTCGAGGCACTGATGGCCCGGATGACGGTGCCCGACACCATCCGCGTCACACGGACGGCACTCGGCGGCCGACCCGCCCTGCACGTCGAGCCGGGCGGCGCTCCCCGCGCCGGGACGATCCTGTACCTCCACGGCGGCGGCTTCGTGTTCGGCTCCCCCGAGACCGCCCTGTCGCTGACGGGACACCTCGTGGCCAGGACCGGCTTCAGGGCGTACTCGCCGGACTACCGGCTCGCCCCCGAGCACCCCTTCCCCGCCGCGATCGAAGACACCCTCGGCGCCTACCGCGCCCTCCTGGACAGCGGCGTGGATCCCTCGGCCATCGCGTTCGCCGGCGACTCCGCCGGCGGCGGCCTCACCGTCACCACCTGCCTCGCCGCCCGTGACGCGGGCCTCCCGCTGCCCGCCGCCATCGTGGCGTTCTCCCCCGGCCTCGACGCCACCCGCACGGGAGAGAGCATGGACACCAAGGAAGGCATCGACCCGGTCTTCACCCGTGCGGCCGTCGAGCACACCGGCGCCATGTACCTCGCCGGAGCCGACCCCCACCAGCCCCTGCTCAGCCCGGCCGTCCTCGCCGACCTGACCGGCTTCCCTCCCATGCTGCTCCAGGTGGGCACCAACGAGATCCTGCTGGACGACTCCACGCGCCTCGCCGCGCGCGGGAGGGCGGCCGGGGTGGACGTCGTCCTGGACGTCACCGCCGACGTGCCGCACGTCTTCCAGTCGTTCGCAGGCCTTCTGGACGAGGCGGACGAGGCACTGGACCGCGCCGCCTTCTTCCTCGGCCAGCGCCTTCGCGCCGGGCACGCGGCAGAAGCGCCGGCGAAGTAGGCCCAGCCCCGGCCCGTACTCGGGCCGGGACCTTCGCGGGGCCGGCGCCGAACGGTCCCGGCGCCGAACGGCGGCGATCACCGGCCGTGAAGCCGTCCGCAACCGGACCGCGAGGTCAGCCCTCCGCAACCGGACCCCGAGGTCACGGTAGTCGCGCCAGGGCCGCTTCGGACGGGCTCCCGGCCGTCGCCTGGTACACGATGATCACCTGTTGCTCGGCGCCGCCGACGGTGAGTGCCTGCCTGCGCAGGGCCAGGCTGCCGACGACCGGGTGCGTGAAGCGCTTGAGGTCGTCCCGGGCGGGCCGAGCTTCGTGCCGCGTCCACAGACGGCGGAACTCCCCGTCCGTCTCCAGCTCGGCGACCAGGCGGACGGTCCTCGGGTCGCGCGGGTCGGCCTCGGCGCGCAGGGCCGCCGCGGTCTGCGCGGCCACCTCGGCCCAGTCGGGGAACAGGCTGCGGGCCGCCGGGTCGAGGAACACCGCTCGGGCCAGGTTGCTCCCGGGCTCGTACAGCGGGGCGAGGGCACGGGCCTTCTTGTTCGCCGCCAGTACCTCGAAGCACCGGTCCCGGACGTACGCGGGGCGGTCCGCCCAGGCGTCGAGCAGCCGGTGCACGTCCGCGGAGACCGCGGTCCGCGACGGCGGCACGGGGGCGGGAGCGGCGAGGGCGTGCAGATGGGCGGAGGCGTCGGCGTCCAGCCTCAGCGCCCGTGCGAGGGAGCGCAGCACCTGGGGGGAGGGGTGCCGGTCGATGCCCTGCTCGAGCCGGACCAGGTACGGCTCGCTGATCCCGGCGAGGCGGGCCAGTTCCTCCCGGCGCAGTCCGGCCACCCGGCGACGTCCGCCGGCGGGTACCGCGGCGTCCGCCGGAGCGATGCGTCCGCGACGGGCCTTGAGGAAGTCTCCCAGGAGATTGTCGGCCGCCATGGTGCGAGGGTAACCCCGCGAGGGTGCTGGCTGCCGAGGCCGGGACGCCGCAGGCTCGATGCCATGAAGACCTGGTTCATCACCGGCGCGTCCCGCGGCTTCGGCCGTATCTGGGCGGAAGCCGCCCTCGGCCGCGGCGACCGCGTCGCCGCCACCGCACGCGATCCCGAGACCCTGCGGCCCCTCCTCGACGCCCACGGGGACAGCGTCCTCCCGCTCCGTCTCGACGTGACCGACCGCACCGCCGCGACCGCCGCGGTGCGGCGGGCCGCCGAGACCTTCGGCCGCCTCGACGTGGTCGTCAACAACGCCGGTTACGGCCTGTTCGGCATGGTCGAGGAAACCACCGAGGAACAGGCCCGCGCGCAGCTCGACACCAACCTGTTCGGCCCGCTGTGGGTGACACAGGCGGCCCTGCCGTACCTGCGGACCCAGGGCGGCGGCCACATCCTGCAGGTCTCCAGCCTCGGTGGCCTCGCCGCCTTCCCCACGCTCGGCCTGTACAACGCCTCCAAGTGGGCCCTGGAGGGGATGAGCGAGGCCCTGGCCCAGGAGGTCGCCCCGTTCGGGATCCACGTCACCCTCGTCGAACCCGGCCCCTACGGCACCGACTGGTCGGACACCTCGGCGGTGCACACCGAGCCGCTCCCCGCCTACGAACCCGTCCGCGCCGCGCGCCGGGCCGGGGCGTCCGCCCGCACGCCCCGGGACGCGCGGGACACCGCCGCCGTCGTCCTCGAACTCGTCGACACCGACGCACCACCCCTGCGGCTCTTCCTCGGCACCTACCCCTATCCGGTCGTCGAGGCGGCCTACCGGGAGCGGCTCGACACGTGGAACGGATGGCGGCACCTCGCCTCCCGCGCGTAACGGCGGACCACTCCGCACCGCCGGGTACACGCGGGCATCGCGCGAGAGGCCCGGTGGAAACCGTGACGCCGGGGTCGGTGACCGCGATGGCGCCGTCCGGTGGCCGCCCGGCTTACGGAGTCCGCCTCACCGTTCGGGCCGCACCGGATGCCGGCTCATGATGGAGACCCGGTTGAACGCGTTGATGGTGACCGCCACCCAGATCACCGCGGAGATCTGGTCGTCGGTGAGCACCGCGCGGGCGGCCGCGTACGCCGTCTCCTGCGCGGCGGTGTCGGCCGGCGCGGTGGTCGCCTCGGCCAGGGCGAGCGCCGCGCGTTCGGCGGGCGTGAACAGTTCCGTGTCCCGCCAGGCGGCCAGCACCCCCAGGCGTTGTGCCGTCTCGCCGGCGCGCAGGGCGGCGCGGGTGTGGACGTGCAGGCAGTAGGCGCAGCCGTTGATCTGGGACACGCGCAGATTGACCAGTTCCACCAGGGACCGGTCGAGTCCCGCCTCGGCGGTCACCTCGCGGACCGCCTCCGAGGTGCGCACCAGGGCGTCGTAGGCGGCGGGGCTCTGCTTGTCGATGTAGATCCGCCGGGTCGCGGATCCCGGTGCGGTGCCGGTCAACTCGGAATTCCTCCGGACGGCGTCGGTGTTGACGACGAAAGGTTGTTGAATGTGAAAGTATCACGGGGACGAAAGGCGGTGCCCGATGAGCAGGACGGAAGCGGAGGCCGTGGAGAGCCCCGGCGAAGCAGGGCGGGACGGCGCACGGACGGACGGCGAGATCGAGATCCTCACCCCGCGCGACGTGCCCCTGGGCGGCCCGCGCGCCATGACCGTACGGCGTACGCTGCCGCAGCGGTCCCGGACGCTGATCGGCGCCTGGTGCTTCGCCGACCACTACGGCCCCGACGACGTCGCCCGCACCGGCGGCATGCGCGTCCCCCCGCACCCGCACACCGGACTCCAGACGGTGAGCTGGCTGTTCAGCGGGGAGATCGAACACCGCGACAGCCTCGGCAGCCACGCCCTGGTCCGGCCGGGAGAGCTGAACCTCATGACCGGCGGGCACGGCATCAGCCACTCGGAGTTCTCCACCGAATGGACCTCCGTCCTGCACGGCGTCCAGCTGTGGGTGGCGCTGCCGGACGAACACCGGCACACCGCCCGCGACTTCCGGCACTACGTGCCCGAGCCCGTGCGGACCGACGGCGCCGAGATCAGGGTGTTCCTCGGGTCCCTGGCCGGGTCCGTCTCGCCGGTGCCGGTCTTCACCCCCCTCCTGGGCGCCGAGATCGCCCTCGCGCCGCACGCCTCGGTCACCCTCGCCGTGGACCCCGCCTTCGAACACGGGCTCCTCGTGGACCACGGGGACGTCCGGCTGGCCGGAACCGTGCTGCGCCCGGCGGAACTCGGGTACGTGCGCCCCGGCCGGCGCGCTCTGACACTGCGCAACGAGTCCGCCGTCCCGGCCCGGACCGTCCTGCTCGGCGGCACTCCCTTCGAGGAGGAGATCGTCATGTGGTGGAACTTCGTCGGGCGAAGCCACGACGACATCGTCCGGGCCCGGCGGGAATGGGAGGACGCCTCCGACCGGTTCGGGGTCGTCGAGGGCTGCGCCGCCGACCGGCTGCCCGCCCCCGCCCTGCCGAACGCCACCATCCGGCCGCGCCGCAACCCGCCGCGCTGAACCCGCCGCCCCCGAAAGGACATCCGATGACCGAGGCCGCAACCGAACCCACCGTCGAGCGCAGAGACGACCGGCACCGCTACGAGATCCTGGTCGCGGGCGAGCGCGCCGGCCTGACCGCCTTTCGCGACCGCGGCGAGCAGCGCGTCTTCTACCACACCGAGATCGACGACGCCTTCGCCGGCCGCGGCCTGGCCGCACAGCTCGTCGCACAGGCCCTCGCCGACGTGCGCGCCCAGGGCAAGCGGATCGTGCCGGTGTGCCCGTACGTCGCCAAGTACCTCACCAAGCACCACGAGTTCGCCGACATCACCGACCCGGTGACTCCCGAGGTGCTCGACTGGCTGGAGCACGGAAGCCACGCCTGACCGCAGCCGCGGTGATCAAGAGGCCGGGGGCGCCCGACAACGCGGTGGGGATCGCCCTCCTGTGGGAGCGCTAACGGCCGCTGAAGAAGTCGGTGAGGGCGACGGCGACGGCCTCGGGCTGCTCCTCGGGGATGTAGTGACCGGCGTCGGGCACGATGACGCCGGTCACGTTCTCGGCCCACGGGCTGATGGAGGCAGCCATGTCCGGGATCGAGCCGTGGCTGCCGGAGACTCCAAGGACGGGCACGGTCAGTCGCCGTCGCTCGAGTGCCGCGCGGTTCTTGCGCGCGGACTCGGCGGCGCGGCGGTAGTAGGCGAGGCCGGCGCGCAGGCCGCCATCGACGGCGAGGGCCGCGCCGTAGTGTTCGAGCTCTGCTTCCTCGAACGCGTCGGGCGCGAGGGACTTGGTCCTGAGGAACCAGCTGACGTACTCCCGCTCGCGGCCGGCGATCAGCGTCTCGGGAAGGCCGGGCACCACGTGGAACGCGAAGTGCCAGGTCTTGAACGCGAGAGCCGGGTCCAGGGGGATCGCTTCCGGCATGGTGATACCGGGAATTCCGGCGTCGAGCAGCGCGACCCCGCGCAGTCGGCTCTCGTGGTTCAGGGCGAGGGAGAAGGCGACCCAGGCGCCGATGTCGTGCCCGGCGAGCCAGTAGTCCCGCACGCCGAGCGCGTTCACGGCGGCCTGGATGTGCGCGGCGACCGTGTGCGTGTCGTAGCTGAGCTCCGGATGCGCGGAATTGCCTTGGCCCGGCCGGTCGATCGCTATGACCCGGAACCGATCGGCGAGAGCGGGCATGACCTTCCGCCAGGCCCACCACGTCTGCGGGAACCCGGTGAGCAGGACGACGGCCGGTCCGTCCGGCCGACCGCCTTCGACGGCGTGCAGGCGGACACCGTCGGCGTCGACCCAGCGGTGCGTGAATCCGGCCAGGTCGTGCAGGGGCAGGGCGGGGACGGGGTTGGTCATGGGAATCCTCCATCGAGGCGGTTGGACCGTGATGCGACGCTAGCACGTCTTGAACTGATCAGTTCAAGATGGGAGGATGGAGCGCATGGCAGGCAAGAAGCAGTTCGACATGGACACGGTGCTCGACGCCGCGATGATCCAGTTCTGGCGCACCGGCTACGCCGACACCTCGCTCGACGACCTGTCCCGGGCGACCGGCCTGAACCGCAGCTCGATCTACTCCTCGCTCGGCGACAAGGACGCGCTCTTCCTCCGCTGCCTGGACCGCTACGCCACGCGCTACGGCGACAAGTTCGACGCCGCCCTCTCGTGCGCGGCCGAGGACCCCGTCGCCGCCGTCCGTGCGTTCTTCGACGTCACCCTGGGGCGCATCGCCGATCCCGCCGTGCCCGATGGATGCCTGATGGCCCAGTCGGTCATGGCGAGTCCGGCGCTGAGCCCGAGCGTCGCAGAGCATGTCAAAGAGTTGTTCGGCCTCCAGCGCCCGCGCCTGCGCGCCGCGCTGAAGGCCGGCGGAATGTCCGACGAGGACGCCGAGGACTTCGCCGTACACATAGCGGCCGTGAACCAGTCTCTCGCGGTGATGGGTAGGGCCGGGTCGAGCCCCGGGCAACTCCGGGCGATCGTCGGCGTGACCGTCGACGCGCTCGCGCGGGCGCTGGGACCGGTCGGATAGCCGGCATACGGCCGGCTTCCACGTCCTGAGCACTGCCACGCGTCTTCGGGCCGGGCGGAGAAGTCCGCTGTCACGCTTGGTTACTATGCTCACTTCGTGCCTTGAGGCGGGAGCCAAGGGCGACGCCGGCGACTGGGGAGCCTTCGAAAGTGCTGAGAGAAGTCACCGCGACCCGCTATATCGAACCCCTGCGCTCCGGTGGCTCCGTCCCCGGGGTCGTGGAGGCCGACGATCTCGGCACGTATGTCGTCAAGTTGCCCAGTTAGAGGCGCGTACCTGCGGTGATTCCACCGCGCCCTGCGCTGACTGGGCAGTTGTGTCTTTCAGCGTCTTTCACGGGCGTGCCGTCTTGTGCGGTCGATTCTCCCCACGCGCTCCCCGGCGACGCGGATACTCCCCAGATTCTCCCCAGGGAAGCCGTCGCCGAGAGCACTCCCCGGTGGCAGCGTGGTCTTTGCTTGCCCATGCGCAGGGCACGCTGAGTGACTGATGCGGGCTGACCGGTTTGGAGACGATCGGTGTCGCCCTGTTGGTGGCCACGCCGTGTCCTCCGTGACCCGTTCTGGGCCGCGCGTCGGCGGAGGACCGCTGCTCGGGCCGTATGCCGACCCGCTCCGGCGGAACACCCCCGCGTCGGCGGGGAGGACGATGGGGGAGCGGTCGGACATGGTGGCGCTGTCGGAACACCCCCGCGTCGGCGGGGGTGTTCCGGCGCCCCACGCGACGCGCACCGTCACCGCCCAGTCCTCCCCGGGCGGTGTGGGCGTCGCGGCACCGGTCCCGGGCGGCCTCCAGCGCTGCCTCGACGTCGGGTGCGAACCGGCCGTCGGTCGGCGGGCCCAGGTGTATGTCGTGCAGGTCCACGGCCGTCCGCCACGCTGCGGGTGGTCCCCTGGGCCGTGCGCTTCTGCTCCGTCCCGCCGGCGCCGGCGGGACGCGTCGGTCAGCCAGTGCACTTCACGGTGGCGGACGATGGCCTCCAGCAGCTCGGCGACGGCGCGCGCCACCTCCTGGCGGTGCGCGTGGTCCCGGGCCCGCCGGTCACCGGACCGCTGGACGTATCCCGCCAGGGCGGCACCGGCCAGGGTGCCGAGCGCGGCCACGATGCTGGACCACATCGGGTGCGGACTCCTTCGGGGGCCTGCGGCGTCCGCGGGCTGGTCGTGGCCGTCCTGATGGTTCTGCCCCGCTAGGGCCTGTCGTTTGGATCAGGCCGGGCTCGCGGGGTCTGGCACCGCACCTCGCGGCGTTGTCGTCGGTTGCCATGGCTACATGGCGCCCTCCTCCGCCTTGCGATGCACGGCACCAGACCCCGCTCCCTGATCCGGCCTGATCCAAACGAAAGACACTAGCGGCGCGGCCGGGAACCGGGGCCGACCGCCTCGTACCGGGGGAGGTGAGGGCTGGCTGGGCAGGCATACGGATCCACGACCGGATTCACCCGATCGGCCTTATCGCCGCCTCTGCCGGTACGGCATCGTCCGCGCAGGTCACCGTGGGCGGAACGGGGGCCGGAACCCAACTCTTCCGGCGCAACGGGCGAGCAGACGGCCGATGCGTGCCGTCAGCATGACGAGAGTGACAGCCACGCCTGGGCCGGGCCCGAGCGGTGGCGTGGAAGACGCCTCCGGCCTCTTCCCTCCGGCTCACCGACAGGTGGAGGACCCCATGCGACTCTCCCATTCGTGCGGTATGGCCGCGGCGACCGCGCTGCTGGCCCTCGCCACGGCCACGGCCACCCCGGCGACGGCCGCGACGCCGGGCGGCAAGGACACGAACTTCCTCCAGGCCATCCACCAGTCCAACCTCGCCGAGATAGCCGCCGGCCAGGACGCCCGGACACACGCCACCACCGCCTGCGTCAAGCGGGTCGCCGCCGTCCTCGTGCGCGACCACACCAAACTCGACGCCCAGGGTCGGATGCTCGCCCGGAACAAGGGCGTGTCGCTGCCCGCTGCGCCGACCGCCGCCCAGCAACGGCAACTGGCCGCGGTGAAGGCGCACGCCGGCACCTCGGCCTACGACCCGGCCTGGCTCAAGGCGCAGGCGGAGGGGCACACACAGGCCCTGAAGCTGATCGACAACGAGATCTCCTCGGGCACCGACGCGAAGGTCCGCGCGGCCGCTCGCGCCGCCCGGCCGATCGTCGCCGAACATCTGGCGATGGTCCGCGGCGGTGTCTGCCACGCGTAGGCCCCCCGACGGCACCGCACCACGGGCAGCGGCCGAGCGGCCGCTGCCCGTGCCGGCCGCAGTCCTCGACGAGTGGCTGTGACCGGCACGGGCCCGATACGTCCCAGGGGCGGCATGCAGAAGGGCGAACTGGCCAGCTGCTGGCGAGCGGTCCGCTAGGCTAGGCAGTTTCGTTTGGATCATCGGGTGGACCAGAGGCAGATGCCCGCGATGTGGAGTCCGGCCAGTTAGATGGTGGCGGTCTTCTCGTAGCGGGTGGCGATGCCCCGCCACTGTTTCAGG
>NZ_JACBWZ010001040.1 GCF_013870595.1 Streptomyces sp. WELS2
GCGACGAGGGAGGCGATCTCTCCGCACAGGAAGCGGGCCAGGTCCACTGGAGGTCGCCCGCCGCGGCCACCTCAGGGTCTTGCGTTCCCCGGACAACTGACCACGCAGGGCGACGTCCCCGGACCTCCGCCTGGTGTCCGCACACCGCTCCCCGCCGCCCGACGGGTAGTTTTGGGCACCCACAGCACTTTCAGGAGGATGGCCGTGACTGCTGATCTGTCACAGATCGTGAAGGCGTACGACGTACGCGGAGTGGTCCCGGACCAGTGGGACGAGGCACTGGCCAGGCTCTTCGGCGCCGCCTTCGCGCAGGTGACAGCGGCGGCGGCCATCGTCGTCGGCCACGACATGCGCCCCTCGTCCCCGGGCCTGTCCCGCGCCTTCGCGCACGGCGCGGCGGACCGTGGCGTGGACGTCGTGGAGATCGGCCTGTGCTCCACCGACCAGCTGTACTACGCCTCGGGCGCGCTGAACCTCCCGGGCGCTATGTTCACGGCCTCCCACAACCCGGCCCGGTACAACGGCATCAAGATGTGCCGCGCGGGGGCCGCCCCCGTCGGCCAGGACACCGGGCTCACCGAGATCCGGGAACTGGCCGAGCGCTGGCTCGCCGAGGGTGCCCCGGCACCCGCGGCCCGGCCCGGAACCCTCTCCGCGAACGAGACGCTGGAGGACTACGCGGCGCACCTGCGCTCCCTGGTCGACCTCTCCGCCATCCGCCCCCTGAAGGTCGTGGTCGACGCCGGCAACGGCATGGGCGGCCACACCGTCCCCTCCGTCTTCGCCGGTCTGCCGCTGACCCTCGTCCCGATGTACTTCGAGCTGGACGGCACCTTCCCCAACCACGAGGCCAACCCACTCGACCCGGCCAACCTGGTGGACCTGCAGAAGCGGGTCCCGGCGGAGGGCGCCGACCTCGGCATCGCCTTCGACGGCGACGCCGACCGCTGCTTCGTCGTGGACGAGAACGGCGACCCCGTCTCCCCGTCCGCGATCACCGCGCTGGTCGCCGCGCGCGAACTGGCCCGCAACGGCGGCAGGGGCACCGTCATCCACAACCTGATCACCTCCCGCACGGTCCCCGAGGTCGTACGGCAGAACGGCGGCACCCCGGTCCGCACGCGGGTCGGCCACTCCTTCATCAAGGCCGAGATGGCCCGCACCGGCGCCATCTTCGGCGGCGAGCACTCGGCGCACTACTACTTCAAGGACTTCTGGAACGCCGACACCGGCATGCTGGCCGCCCTGCACGTCCTCGCGGCGCTCGGCGGCCAGGACGGCCCGCTGTCCGCCCTGGTCGCGCAGTACGACCGCTACCGCGGTTCCGGCGAGATCAACTCCACGGTCGCCGACCAGCCCGGCCGCCTCGCCGCGGTCCGCGCCGCGTACGAGGGCCGCGCCGACGTCACCCTCGACGACCTCGACGGCCTCACGGTCGCCGCCGCCGACTGGTGGTTCAACGTCCGCCCGTCCAACACCGAGCCGCTGCTCCGGCTGAACGCCGAGGCGAAGGACGAGGTCACGCTGACCAAGATCCGCGACGAGGCCCTGGCGATCATCAGGGGCTGAGCGGTCCGCCCCATCGGCGGTACGCTGACCAGGCAATCCACGAACACCCACCCGCCCCCCGAAGGGACACCCCATGGCGCTCGAAGCCGGCCTCCTGGAGATCCTCGCCTGCCCGGCCTGCCACGCCCCCCTGAAGGAGCAGGACACCGAGCTGATCTGCACCGGCCCGGACTGCGGCCTCGCCTACCCGGTCCGCGACGGCATCCCGGTCCTGCTGGTCGACGAGGCCCGTCGCCCCGCCTGATCGGTCCCGGCACCGCGGGCGGGAGGGCCGGCGCCACCCGGTCCGGCCGCCGCCCCACGCGATCAGGCCCGTCCCCTCGTAGCACCCCAGGATCCCCGGCGACCGGAGGCTGCCGCCCATGCTGGACGAAACGCTGCTCGAC
>NZ_JACBWZ010001041.1 GCF_013870595.1 Streptomyces sp. WELS2
AGACCCAGCCGTTCGCCGGCTGCGCCAAGGCACCCGTCGATGACCACCGGTACGTCGACGGAAGAGCACACGAGCCGTCTCCCGGCGGGGTCGTCGTCCCGGACAGGCCGGTCCACTTCTGGTTGCTGCCACCGTTGCACGTCCAGAGCTCCACGGCCGTGCCGTTGGCCGTAGCGGCGCCCGTGACGTCCAGGCACAGCCCGGACTCCGTGCCGACGACCGTGCCGTCGGAGTTCACCCGCCACTGCTGGTTGGCGCCGCCGGAACAGGTCCAGATCTGCACCTTGGTACCGGCCGTGGTGGCGTGCCCCGGAACGTCCAGGCACTTGTTGCCGTACACGGTCAGCTGATTGGCGTCCGTCAGCGTCCACTGCTGGTTCGCCCCGCCCGAGCAGTCATAGATCTGCAGGTTCGTGCCGTCCGTCTGGCTGGCGCCCGGCACGTCGAGGCACCGGTTCGAACCGACACCGCGCAGGGCGCCGCTGGAGGCCGCCTGAGCCGGGGCGGCCACGAGCAGCGCCGCCAACGCGGCCAGGATCGTCACCGCGGCGGCGAGCACCACAGACAGTCGTCCGGAGCTGAAACTTCGTCTGCGCATGGGACCTCGCAATCCTTGGGCAAGCGGTTCCGGTCGGCCCCCGCGGAGACCGCCCGGACTGTCCTTGTGGTGTGGTTCGCAGCGGCCCGTGGGCACCGGGCCGGAACACTGTTGACGAGAGCATGACATAGCAATTCCGCTATGTTCGTAATCTCGAACGAAGGTCGGAAGGTCGGGCAACGTGGATAATAGGCAACCCGTGAACGGCGTCAACACCTTCCGCATGATTCGACGGCAGCCCCGAAAGGTTCGTGTCCGTCACGGAGGAACGCCGCAGATCAGCCCCTCCGAACCAGCACCGAACCAGCACCGGAAATCCGGCGCGGGATCGAAGCCGAGGCCGCTATCAAGCCGACCGGCGCACCCTTCCTCGCGCCAGCGGGTATGCCAGGCCGGGAACAGCCCCGCCCTCACCGGACAGGACCGCACGCCGCACGGCGGCCACGCATGGCCGAGGCAGCCAGGAGTTCAGGCCGGTTCGGGAGCCGTGTCGTGGGTGGGGCGCTGTCCGGGCAGGAGCAGGATCGCCGCCAGGGGTACCGCCGCCAGGGCCGCCCAGGGCAGCGCCGGGGGCAGTCCGAGGTCGAGGAGCGCGCCGGAGGCCGTGCTGCCGAGGAGGACCAGCAGGCCGGAGACGGAGGACAGGGCGCCGGTGTAGAGGCCGATGCGGCCGGGTTCGGCGAGGTCGGGCAGCCAGGCGCGGGCGACCGGCGCGACCAGCATCTGGCCGGCGGTGAGCAGGACGACCAGGGCGGCGAGCGGGACGAGTCCGGCCATGCCGGTCAAACCGGCCGGACGGACCGCGGCGACGGTGGCGAATCCGGTGCCGGTCAGCAGCAGTCCGGCGGCCAGCGAGCGGCGCGGGGTGAGCCGGCGGTCCGCCCAGCGGGTGACGGGCAGTTGGGCGCCCACCACCAGCAGGGAGGACAGCGCGAACAGCCAGGCGACCGGCGCCTGGGAGCCGTAGGCGCGCCGCACTTCGGCGGGCAGGGCGAGGTAGAACTGGTTGTAGGCGAGCAGTTGGGCGCCGTAGCCGCAGCACAGGGCGAGGAAGCGGCGGTTGCGCAGCAGCGGCCCCAGTCCGCCGCGCACGGCGACGGGTTCGCGGCCGGGGATGTGCCGGGGCAGCAGGACGGCGTGCCCGACGAGTACGGCGGTGAAGACGGCCGCGCCGGCCAGGCAGACCGTGCGGAAGTCGGCCGTCAGCAGCAGGGCGCCCAGCAGCGGGCCGGTGAAGGCGCCCGCCTGTCCGGCGACGGTGAACAGGGCCAGTACCCGGGCGCGTGGCCCGCCGCCGGCCTCCTCCCGCAGGACGGCCTGCCGGGCGACCTCCGACTCCACCGCCGGGGAGAA
>NZ_JACBWZ010001042.1 GCF_013870595.1 Streptomyces sp. WELS2
CACTCGCCACCGCGGGCGGCCCCTTCGACACGACGTCCCGCAGCGTCGACGTCCGCCGCGCCGACTCCACGAGGCGACAAGGGGGCCGGACCCCGGCCGGGGTCGCTCTCTTCGTCTGGCGGCTCAAGCCGCAGGCGCTCACCACGTCACCGGCCTACTGCGTCGACCGCGCCCGCAACCTCTACACCTTCTCCATCCTCGGCAACGACACCCCGCTGCTCACCCGCCCGGTGCCCGAACCCTCGCCCGCGCACATCGCCGCCGTGGACAACATGCCCGCGTTCATCACCCGCCGGCTGCTGCACGACCGGCTCGCCGACTACTACGGCCCCGGCAAGAGCCTGTGCATCCGGCGTGACGGCGAGGACCGGCCCGTACCGCCGGCGGACATCGTCGTCGCCGACCTGTCCGACTGGCGCTACCGACCCGGGCGCGGGCAGATCGCCGTCGACCCGGAGCTCGGCCGGATCGCGTTCGGCGCCCGCCGCGCGCCCCGCCAGGGCGTCTGGGTCGACTACCACCACGCCTTCGCCGCCGACATGGGCGGCGGCCAGTACGAGCGCCCGGACCGCGCGGCCCGCCCCGACGCCGACCTCTACCGGGTCGGCCCCGGCGGCCCGTACCGGCGGATCATGGACGCCTACCGGGCCTGGCAGGACCACCGCGGCCCCGGCCGGACCGGCATCATCGAGATCACCCACAGCGGCGCCTACCAGGAGCAGCTCGACTTCGACCTCGGCCCCGGCGACCGCCTCGAACTGCGCGCCGCCGAGGGCACCCGGCCGGTGATCCGGCTCCTCGACTGGTACAGCAACCGCCCCGACGCTCTCAACATCCGGGCCGCGGAAGCCGATTGCGCCCCGCACGAACGGCCGAGCATCGTCCTGGACGGACTCCTCGTCGCCGGGCGCGGCATCAACGTCACCGGCCCGGTCGGCGCCGTGGTCGTCCGGCACTCCACGCTCGTGCCCGGCTGGTCGCTGGAGCCCGAGTGCGCGCCGCACTCGCCCGACGAACCCAGCGTCGTCCTCGAACGCACCACCGCCTGCCTCCGGATCGAGCACAGCGTCCTCGGCACCATCGAGGTCATCGGCGACGAGGTGAGCCAGGACCCCCTCGAGATCCAGCTGTGCGACAGCGTCCTCGACGCCACCGGCGACGACCGCGCGGCCCTGTCCGCCCCCGACTGCCGCCACGCGCACGCCGTGCTGCACCTGCGCCGCACCACCGTCATCGGCGAAGTGCACACCCACGCCGTCGAGTTCGCAGAGAACTCCGTGTTCACCGGCCGGCTGCGCGTGGCCCGGCGCGGCATCGGCTGTCTGCGCCACTGCTATGTGCCGCCCGGCTCGCGCACCCCGCGTCGCCATCGCTGCCAGCCCGACCTCGTCGGCACCGAACAGGCGGAAACCGTCCGGCCGTTGTTCGTGTCCACGCGCTACGGCACGCCCTGGTACGGGCAGTTGGCCGACCAGGGCCCCGAACAGATCCGGCGCGGCGCCGACGACGGCGGTGAACCCGGCGCGTTCCACGACCTGTACCGCCCCCAGCGGGAGGACGCGCTCAGGGCGCGGATCGCCGAGTACACACCCGCGATCGCGGACGCCGGGATCTTCTTCGTGACATGAGCGGTGCCGCCGTACGACCCACCCGCAGACTTCCGAACCAGGGGGACTCCCTTCATGCACGCCGACCTCTCCCGCGCCACCTTCCGCCCGGAGCGGCACTACTCCGCGGTCCTCGCCCAGCAGGGCCGGGTGCAGCTGGACGCCGACCTCAACGAACAGACCGCCATCCAGCTCCACCAGGCCCGCACCCTCGCGGCCGACCTCATCGGCCGGCACGGCGGACCCGCCGGCGCCTGCGGCTTCCGCATCGAGTACGTGGGCGGCAAGCACGACATCGACACCCTGTACATCCACGGCGGCCGGTAC
>NZ_JACBWZ010001043.1 GCF_013870595.1 Streptomyces sp. WELS2
CTCCAGGCACTCCGCGAGCGCCTCCTGGTACGCGGGCGTGAGCCCCCCGCACACCAGCAGCCCGTCGATGCCGTCCAGCGCGCTCTCCGGCTCGAACCGCCCGCCGAGCGGCACGAGCAGCGGCACCGGCACGCACGCCGGCCCCACCTCCCGCAGCGCCCCCGCGTACCGCTCGAACTGCGCCGCCCCGTCCCCCTCGTCGACGATCAGACACCCGATCCGCCGCTCGCCGCGCACCTGACGCAGAAACGGCTCGTACACCTCGGCGCGGTCCCAGCCCCCACCGATCAGAAACACCGGACTGCCCATACCCTCCCCTTCACCGGACACAAGGGGGGAATGTACGGGCCGGAAGCCGGGGCCGTCGCCCGGATTACCGCTCCCGGCCGCCGTCCGGGGCGGGAGCCGTCAGCTCCCGGTGCGGGCGATGCCGACCGGGCAGGACACTCCGGTGCCGCCGAGGCCGCAGTAGCCCGCCGGGTTCTTGTCCAGGTACTGCTGGTGGTACGCCTCGGCCGGGTAGAAGGGGCGGCCCTCGGCCGGGAGGATCTCCGTGGTGATCATGCCGTAGCCGGAGGAGGTCAGGACCTTCTGGTAGGCGTCGCGGGAGGCCTCCGCCGCCGCTGCCTGCTCCGGGGTGTGCGTGTAGACCGCCGAACGGTACTGCGTGCCCACGTCGTTGCCCTGCCGGAAGCCCTGCGTCGGGTCGTGCGACTCCCAGAAGGTCTTCAGCAGGGCGTCGTACGAGATCCGCCGCGGGTCGTAGACCACCCGGACCACCTCCGTGTGACCGGTCAGGCCCGAGCAGACCTCCTCGTACGTCGGGTTCTCCGTGTAACCGCCCTGGTAACCGACCAAGGTCGTGAACACGCCCTCCGGAAGCTGCCAGAACTTGCGCTCGGCGCCCCAGAAGCAGCCCAGGCCGAAGTCGGCGGTCTCCAGGCCCTCGGGGTAGGGGCCGAGCAGCGGCGTGCCGAGGACGGTGTGGCGTTCCGGCACCGCGAAGGCGAGCGTGGGGCGGCCCTTGAGCGCCTGCTCGGGGGTGGGCAGCTGGGGTGTGCGGCCGAAGAGCATCGGGTCTCCCTGTCGGTCGGGGCTGGGCACCGGCCGCCTCGGCGGCGCCGGCACCCGTACAACGTCCCGCGCGCCCCGGCCATTCCGGTCAGACCCCCGCCGTCGCCGCCTCCTGCGCCAGGGCGACCGCCGTGTCGCGGACCCGGCAGTAGTAGCCGGCCATGTCGCTGTCGTGGCGCCACGGCAGCGCGTTCACATGCCCGTCGACCAGCCGGAACTGCTCCAGCGCCGCCTCGTTGCGGCCCTGGAGGTGCAGGTAGTACGCCAGCAGGTGACGAAGCTCCGGCAGCCGCGGGTGGGACGGGTCGGCCGCCGCCGCGTCCGCGAGCGCCGCCTCGACCCGGGCCCGCATCTCCGGCGTGTTGTCGGCCTCGGTGTCGTCCGACTCGTCGTGCTCGAAGTGCGCGATCAGCGGCAGCACGGTCAGCAGGCTGCCCAGCGGCGCGCCGGCCGCCGCCCGCTCGGCGAACTCGCGGGCCAGCCGCTCGGAGCCGCGCCACTTCGCGCACCAGTACTGGAGCGCCGAGAAGTGCGCCTCGTAGTGGTGCGGGGCGCGCGAGGTGATCTCCGTCCACAGCTCGTCCATCCGCGCGTTCGGGTAGCCGAGGCCCAGCGCCACCCAGATCTCCGCGACGAACGGGGTCGGGTCGTCGGGGTTGAGCGCCGCCGCCCGCGCGACGTCCTCGCGCGCGGAGGTCAGCGTGCGGCGGAACCCCTCGAACTGCTCCTGGGTCGTGTACTTCGCCTTCTTCGCGCCCCGGATCTTCCAGGCCAGGATCACCGTGCTGCGCGCGCGGACCACGGCCGCGTCCGGGTCGTCGGGCCGGGCCGCCTCCCAGGCCAGCAGCCACGCGTCCTCC
>NZ_JACBWZ010001044.1 GCF_013870595.1 Streptomyces sp. WELS2
CGCACCCGCTGCCGGGCGTAGCGGAAGCCGCGTTCGAAGCGGATGTAGGCGCCGAGGACCGTGACCTCCAGCAGCACGGCCGCGCGGTGCTCGGCGGTGCACCGCAGGTCCTCGGCGGCGCCCCGGTCGTGCACACAGTGGAAGCCGCAGTCGCAGCGGCGCGCGGGCGGGCGGTGCCCGCGGCCGTAGACGCAGGAGGCGTCGTCGAGGACGGCGTACGGCAGCGCGCCGCCGAGCGACACACCGGTGAACCCGGCCCGGGTGCCGTCCCGGGACAGCACCGGGTGGGCGATCTTGTAACCGGTCGGCGGCTCCGTCGGGCGTTCCGCCGGGAGCCGCAGTCTCATCGGGCGGCCGGTGCCTCTTCGCGGGCCGGCTCGGCCGGTGCGGGGAGGACGGTCTCCTCGGGCGGCGGCGGTGCCTCCGCGTGAACGAGCGGCCGCTCCTCGGCGACCCCGGTGGCCAGTGCCTTGCCGAGCTTCATGGTGCCTCCCATGACCGGACGTCGGTGGTGACCCTCCGGCCATGGTGACGCATAAGGGGCGAGTTGAACACAGGGCCTCCGCGACATATCAGCATTGCTTACCTGTGTGTCATAGGAGAATTAAGCAGAGCTTCACGGAAGCGCTGCCTGGACTGTGATCCCCTGCCGCCGTATGACACAGCGCCCTCCACCGCGGGGCGGGAGGGCGCTGCGCCGGTGTGGCCGGGGTGTCAGTTGTGGCTGTGCAGGATGTCGTTCAGGCCGCCCCAGACCGCGTTGTTCGGGCGGGCCTCGACCGCGCCGGTGACCGAGTTGCGGCGGAAGAGGATGTTGGAGGCGCCGTTGAGCTCGCGGGCCTTGACGATCTGGCCGTCGGGCATGGTGACGCGGGTGCCCGCGGTGATGTAGAGGCCGGCCTCGACCACGCACTCGTCGCCGAGGGCGATGCCGATGCCCGCCTCGGCGCCGATCAGGCAGCGCTCGCCGATGGAGATGACCACGTTGCCGCCGCCGGACAGGGTGCCCATGGTGGAGGCGCCGCCGCCGATGTCCGAGCCGTCGCCGACCACGACGCCCGCGGAGATCCGGCCCTCGACCATGGAGGTGCCGAGCGTGCCCGCGTTGAAGTTGACGAAGCCCTCGTGCATGACCGTGGTGCCGGCGGCGAGGTGGGCGCCGAGGCGGACCCGGTCGGCGTCGGCGATGCGCACGCCCTGGGGGACGACGTAGTCCGTCATGCGCGGGAACTTGTCGATCGAGGTCACCTGGAGGTGCAGGCCCTCGGCGCGGGCGTTCAGCCGCACCTTCTCGATGTCGTCCACCGCGACCGGGCCGAGCGAGGTCCAGGCGACGTTGGCGAGGAAGCCGAACTGGCCCTCCAGGCTGAGGCCGTGCGGCTTCACGAGCCGGTGGCTGAGCAGGTGCAGCCGCAGGTAGACGTCGTGCGCGTCCACCGGCTTGTCGTCCAGCGACGCGATGACCGTGCGGACCGCGACCACCTCGACGCCCCGGCGGGCGTCCGGGCCGGTCGCCGCGGTCTCGCGGTCCAGGACTTCGAGGAAGTCGGCAATCCGCAACCGCGTCGGCCGGTCCTCAGAAACGGCGGGCGGGGACATGGCCGACCACCTCCGTGCGCTTGTTCCGTACGAGATGCCGGGCGGCTGTGCCGGCGCAGTTGCCGCCCGGGGGTGCGGCGGAAGCGGAGGGGGCGGCGGAGGCTGCGCTCGCGCTTGCCGAAGGGCTCGCGGAGGCGCTCGCGAGCAAGGTGGTTCCCGGCACCGCGGCCGGTTCGAGGCCGGGTGTCTTTCGCATGGTCATGAGGCGACGATGCTCATGGCGGCGCCCGCTCATCCGGGTGCCGGGGGCGAAACACCCGAACGTGGGACGGGACGGCCGATGTCCCGCCGGCCGACGACGGGACCGTCCGATCCAGGGACTGCCCCG
>NZ_JACBWZ010001045.1 GCF_013870595.1 Streptomyces sp. WELS2
TCGACGCGCAGTTCCTCCCGGCCGGTGGTGGCCGGCTTGGAGCGGACCCGGCTGCCCCGGCGGCCGGCCGTCTCGATCACCCCGCGTTCGCGCAGGATGCGGTAGGCGGCGGCGACCGTGTTCGGGTTCACCCCCAACCGGGCCGCCAACTCCCTCAGCGGGGGCAGGAGTTGCCCCGGGGCCAGCCCGCCCGACCCGACCGCCCGTTCGACGCTGACCGCGATCTCGGCTGCGCCGCGCCCTTCGATCCGATACTCTCCTAGCACAAACCACATTATGCACTAGTGCAATACAGACCGCCATGGAGGGGACCATGCAGGGCACCACCGAGGAATCGCGGCCCGCCGCCTACGCGCCGACCGACCGGACCGTGCCGACGCGTTCCGCGGAGCGGGCGTCGTACGACAGGGAACTGGTGCACGCCATCCTGGACGAGGGGTACGTCTGCCACCTCGGCTTCGTCCGGGACGGCGCCCCCGTGGTACTGCCGACGCTGTACGGCCGGGTCGGCGAGCGGCTCTACGTCCACGGCTCGACCGGCTCGCGGCCGCTGCGGATGGCCGGCCAGGCCGACCCGGGCCTGCCGGTGTGCCTGACGGTCACCCACGTCGACGGGCTGGTGCTGGCCCGCTCCGCCTTCCACCACTCGGTCAACTACCGCTCGGTCGTGGTGCACGGCATCGCGCACGAGGTCACCGATCCCGAGGAGCGGCGGCTGGCCCTGGACGCGCTGGTCGACCACGTCGTGCCGGGCCGGGCCGCCGACTCCCGGCCCGCGAACAAGAAGGAGCTGGCCGCCACCGCGGTGATCCGCCTGGACCTGGAGGAGGTCTCGGCCAAGGTCCGCACCGGCGACGCCAACGACGAGCCCCAGGACCTCGCCCTGCCGCACTGGGCCGGCGTCGTCCCGCTCCGCAAGGGCTACGAGACCCCCGTCCCCGCCGTCGAAGACCCCCGGCAGATCGAGCGCGGCGGCGAGATGCACCAGCCCCCTCATGCCGGCCCCTTCCCCGTCATGTGCCGTTCCACCCTCACAGCACCTTGGCCAGGAAGGTCCGGGTCCGCTCCTCGCGCGGCGCGCCCAGTACCTGCTCCGGGGTTCCCTGTTCCACGATCCGGCCGTCGGCCATGAACACCACGGTGTCGGCGACCTCGCGGGCGAACGAGATCTCGTGGGTGACGACGATCATCGTGGTGCCCTGCGCCGCCAGGTCCCGGATGACGTCCAGCACCTCTCCCACCAGCTCGGGGTCGAGCGCGGACGTCGGCTCGTCGAACAGCAGCAGTCTCGGCTCCAGCGCGAGCGCCCGCGCGATGGCCACCCGCTGCTGCTGCCCGCCGGACAGCTGGCGCGGATAGGCACCGGCCTTGTCCCCGAGCCCGACCCGCTCCAGCAGCCGGTGCGCGGTCTCCTCCGCCTCCTTGCGGGGCCGCTTCAGCGCGGACACCGGCGCCTCGGTGACGTTCTCCAGGACGGTGAGGTGGGGGAAGAGGTTGAAGTTCTGGAAGACGAACCCGATCCGGGTGCGCTGCCGCAGCACCTCGCGCTCGGGCAGCTCGTGCAGCTTGTTCCCGGAGCGCCGGTAGCCCATCAGCGCGCCGTCCACGCTGATCTCGCCCCGGTCCACCTTCTCCAGGTGGTTGACGGCGCGCAGCAGGGTGGACTTGCCGGAGCCGGAGGGGCCGAGCACGACGGTGACCTCACCGGTGCGCACCTGGAGGTCGATGCCCTTGAGCACGTCGAGCGAGCCGAAGCTCTTGTACACCGACCGGATGTCGACCATGACGCTCATCGCGTGAGTTCCTTTGCTTGTGGGGCGGCGCCGGGGGCTGCCTGTGAGTCGAGGAAGAACAGCACCGCCCGGGCGGTCGCGTCGTTCTGCCGGAACGCGGGGCCGCCGGTGCGCGGCCGGGTGAACGCGCC
>NZ_JACBWZ010001046.1 GCF_013870595.1 Streptomyces sp. WELS2
CTCCGTGGTGGGCATGGGCAGGTCCCGGGGGAACGCGGGAGTCGTGCCCGCCGCCACGTCGCGGGCCAGGGCGCGGACCGCTTCGGGGATCCGCGGGGGCAGCGGGCGGGCCGCCAGGTGGGCGGCGGGGGCCGCCTCGATCACCGGGGTGATGGCGTTCAGCTGGGCCAGCAGCCGGGTCAGGTCCGGGCTGCGGCCGTGGTGGCGGGCGCGCCGGGCGAGGATCAGGTCGTAGGACTCGTTCAGGGACTGGGTGACCGCGCGGCGGGCCTCCTCGTAGGCCTCGGCGCGGTCGGTGCCGGCGGTGGCGAGCAGGTCGGCGACCGCGCGGTAGGTGGCGGCGACCGCGGTCCGCTCGGGTACCCCCGCGCGCAGCGGCCAGGCCAGCAGGGCGAGGAGCAGGACCAGCAGGCCGCCGCCGGTCATCAGGGCCGGGGCGAGCCACCAGGGGGAGGGCATCGGCAGGCCCGCGCCGACCACGCAGTTCAGGAGCAGCAGCAGGCCGGAGACCGAGGCCACCGCGCCGATCGTGGAGATCATGCCGGAGACCAGCGCGACGCCGGTGACCGCGGCGACCGCGTACCAGCCGTGCCCGTACACCAGGGTGCCCAGGGTCACCCCGACCGCGCCGAAGAGCTGGGGGACGGCGATGTTGAGGATGCGCATCCGGTAGGCGTCGGCGGTGTCGCCGATGACGCCGGACAGGGCGCCCATGGAGGCGAGGGCGCCGTAGGCGGGGCGGTCCGCGGCGAGGCCGGCCGCCAGCGGGAGGGCCATGGCGACGGCGGCGCGGGCCACGGCGGCCCAGTTGACCGGCGCCTGCTGGGGTCTGAGGTTCCGCACCAGCCAGTCCGGAGGGGTCAGGCCGATGGGGAACTCTCGGGGCATGGGCCCATTATGGGGGAGTGGTGAATTTCGGGGCGTTTCACCTCGGGCGGCAGGCGCGGGCCCCGTGGCCGACGAGCCGGCGGGACGGGGCTACGCGTCCTCGTCCACGCGGGTCAGGAACGCGGCGAGGTGCCGGTTGAACTCCTCGGGGCGCTCCAGGTTGGGCAGATGGGCGGCGCCCTCGACGACGTGCAGGGCCGAGTCGGGCAGGGCCGCGTGCATCTCCTCGGCGTCGGCGACGGGCGTGTAGGTGTCGTCGGCGCCGACCAGGACCAGGGCGGGCACGGCGACCCTCGTCAACAGGGCGCGGTAGTCGGGGCGTTCGGCCCGGCCGCGCAGGGCCGCCGCGGCGCCCTCGGGCGGGGTGGCCGACATCATGCGGTGCACATGCGCCTTGACCCCGGCGTCGGCGTAGGGGGCGACCATCTTCTCCAGCACCTCGTCGGCGTAGCCCCGCATGCCCTCGGCCAGCAGCCGGTCCGCCATGGCGTTGCGGACCCGCTTCCCCTCGGGGGACTCGGCGGCCGGGAAGGTGTCGGCGAGGACCAGGCCACGGATCCGGTCGCCGAAGCGGTCGTGGCACTCCATGACGATCTGGCCGCCCATGGACAGACCGGCCAGGACGAAGGAGTCCACGGTCAGGTGGTCCAGCAGCTCGGCGATGTCCTCGGCGTGGCGGGAGAGCGGGACCGTGCCGGGGGTCACGGGGGAGGCGCCGTAGCCGCGCAGATCGGGGGCGATCACCCGGCGGTCGGCGGAGAACTCCGCGAGCTGCGGGTCCCACATCGTGCGGTCGAAGGGGTGGCCGTGGACGAGGACGAGGGGGACCCCGGGAGAGGTTTCGGGGCCTTTGTCGGTGTATGCGAGGAAGGGGGGCATGGGCACGACCCTAGGTGCGGCCCTTCGCTCGGCGCAATAAGATCTTTGCCCTCGGTGCAATCCAACGCACCGGAGAACAGGGGGACTTGTGGACGACTACCGGCGCATCGCCGACCGGATCGCGGCCGACATCACCGGCGGGCGGCTC
>NZ_JACBWZ010001047.1 GCF_013870595.1 Streptomyces sp. WELS2
CCTGGCAGGGGTCGCCTACGGCGGTGACCGGGTGGCCGGTGCCGCCGCCGAACAGGCCGGCCAGCAGGACGCGCTGGGCGACGGAGGTGTCCTGGTACTCGTCCAGGAGGACCACGCGGAACTCCTCGCGCAGCAGGCGGCCCACCTCGGGGATGCGGGCGAGGCGGGCCGACAGGGCGATCTGGTCGCCGAAGTCGAGCAGGTCCCGCCGTCGTTTCTCGGTTCGGTAGCGCTGGACGAGGTCGGCGAGTTCCCGGCGGGCGGCGGCCGTCTCCGGGACCTTGCGCAGGTCCGCGTTGGTGAGCTTGGCGCCCTCCAGGGTGCGCAGCAGGCCGGCGTCCCAGGCGCGCAGTTCCTCGGGGTCGACGAGGTGCTCGGCGAGTTCGGAGTCGAGGGCGAGCAGGTCGCTGACCAGGTCGGCGAAGGAGCGGGTCAGCGCCGGGTACGGTCCCGGGGACTCGCGCAGGACGCGCGCGGCGAGCTGGTAGCGGGTGGCGTCGGCGAGCAGCCGGGAACTGGGCTCCAGGCCGATGCGCAGGCCGTGGTCGGTGAGCAGCCGGCCGGCGAAGGCGTGGTACGTCGAGATGACCGGCTCGCCCGGCGGGCTGTCGGGGTCCACGGAGTCGGCGTCGGTGACCCCGGCCTTGATCAGCGCCTTGCGGACGCGCTCGGCCAGCTCGCCGGCGGCCTTGTTGGTGAAGGTCAGGCCGAGGACCTGCTCGGGGGCGACCTGTCCGGTGCCGACCAGCCAGACCACGCGGGCCGCCATCACGGTGGTCTTGCCCGACCCGGCGCCGGCCACGATCACCTGCGGGGCGGGCGGCGCGGTGATGCAGGCCGTCTGCTCCGGGGTGAACGGGATGCCGAGGAGCTCCTTGAGCTGCTCGGGGTCGGTGAGAGGGGCGGACATGTCGAAAGAGGCTAGCGGCGGGGACTGACAATCGGACGCCGGTCGGTCGCCCAGGATGGAAGACGCGCAGGTCAAGGGGGGTGGTGGGGTACGTCACGCCTGCCGCGGGGGCTCACTCCACGACGTGCCGGCCCTCCGGGCGCGCGCTGCACGAGGCGCGGAAGGCGCAGTGTGCGCAGTGCTGGCCGGCGCTGGGTGTGAACCGCTCGTCGAGGACCTTGCCGGCGGCCGTGGCCAGCAGCTCGCCGACCCACTCCTGCGCCGTCGGCTCCTGCGTCTGGACCTTGGGCAGGCTGTCGCCTCCGTCGCGCTTGGCGGCGCCCTGGCGCAGGTGGACCAGTTCGGCGCCGCCCGGCTCTGGGCGGGCGCCGTCGAAGGCGGTGTCGACGGCGCCTTCCCGGACCGCGAGCTGGTAGACGGCGAGCTGGGGGTGACGCTCCACCTCGCGCGCGGTGGGCGCCTGCTTGCCGGTCTTGAAGTCGACGACGTAGGCCCGGCCCGCGGCGTCCTTCTCCACACGGTCCATCTGGCCGCGGATGCGGACCTGGTAGTCGCCCGCTTCCAGGGTGACGTCGAAGTCCTGCTCGCTGGCCACCGGCGTACGGCCGGCCCGGTCCAGCACATGCCAGTTCAGGAAGCGTTCGAGCGCCACGCGCGCGTTCTCCTTCTCCTGCCGCGACTTCCAGGGCGCGTCGAAGGCGAGCGCGTTCCACACCGAGTCCAGGCGCTCCATGAGGACGTCGAGGTCGGCGGGGGTACGGCCGGAGGCGACCTCGTCGGCGAGGACGTGCATGACGTTGCCGAAGCCCTGCGCGGTGGTGGCGGGGGCGTCGGCCTTCACCTCGCGGCCGAGGAACCACTGGAGCGCGCAGGTGTTGGCGAGCTGGTCGAGGGCGCTGCCGGAGAGCACCACGGGCTGGTCCCGGTGGCGCAGCGGCACCTTGCTCACCCCGGACACCCACTTCGGCTACCCGGAGGACGAACACTCCTTCA
>NZ_JACBWZ010001048.1 GCF_013870595.1 Streptomyces sp. WELS2
TCCGGTGCTCCTCGCCGACGACGGCCCAGGGCGACGAGTGGCCGTCGGCACCGGGGCAGGAGGCGACGTAGGAGGCGACCGCGTCGGTGTCCCACGCCCCGGCGGAGAGCAGCCCCGTGGCCAGGGAGCGGACGTAGGCGGCGGCGGGGGCGACCCACGGCACGTCGTTCATCCCCCACGGCGCGGTGAACGTGAGCACCGGCAGGCCGTCCACCTGACCGGCGCACACGAGGGTCTCGTAGCGCCCGTCGCCGAGGACGGCGCGCCCGCGCGCGAGCACCTCCGCCAGGTCCAGGTCCCCGGCCGGCGGCCGGTACATCTCCTGCGCCGCGATGTCGGCGAACTGCCCGCTCGTCACCAGGTGCGCCCTGGCCAGTACACGCCCGTCCGCGTCCGGGTCGTAGAAGGCGCGCCCACCGCCCCAGACGGCGGACTCGGTGGCGAAGTACACCGCCCCGGTCAGCTCCACCGGGACCGACCGGGCCGGCATGGCGGGATCGCGGCACCCCGGGTACTCCCTGCCCGCACCCGGCGGACACCCGCCCTTGATGTAGGCGGCGAGCCGGTCCAGATGGGTGTTGGAACCGTACGAGGTGTACCAGACCCGCTCGGGATACCGGTCGAGCGGCAGCGCGGGGTCGATGCTCGGTAAGGCCTTCACCGTGGCGGGCTCCGTGGGCGTACCGGGGGCATGGCGGGTACGAAAGAGCCCCTCTCCGCGAACGGGGAGGGGCTCTGCCCTGGTCAGGGCGGTTGTGGCTGGGGCCGGGGTCGAACCGGCGACCTTCCGCTTTTCAGGCGGACGCTCGTACCAACTGAGCTACCCAGCCACGGTGTTTCACGTGAAACACCAGCGGTCCTGACGGGATTTGAACCCGCGGCCTCCACCTTGACAGGGTGGCGAGCACTCCAAACTGCTCCACAGGACCAAGCGTGCGTGCAACAGTGTCGCACACGGTAATGCGTGCCCCCAACGGGATTCGAACCCGTGCTACCGCCTTGAAAGGGCGGCGTCCTAGGCCGCTAGACGATGAGGGCTATCGGCCCGCCTGGGCGCTTCTCAGCGCGTCGGGGACGTGAGAAGCATATGGGATGGCGGGGGCTATCGCCAAAACGGTTTACGGGGAGGCGCTGGGAGAGGCGGGGGAAGGGGAGCGCGAGGGGGTGCTCGCGCCGGGCTGGTTCTCGTCCACCAGATGGCGGCTGACCTCGGCCGTCGTCAGGCCCAGCCCCCCGAGTTCGATCGCGTCCCAGGCCTGGAGCCGGCGGCTGTCCCGGTCGAAGTAGAGGATCGAGGCCTGGATCGGGGCCGGGTGCTCGTGCTCCACCGCCCGCAGCCCGCTGCCGCCGGTGGAACCCTCCCTGCGCAGCCGGGTGCCGTACGGCAGCATCTGGGTCCCCTCGTGGTGCAGATGCCCGCACAGCACCAGCGGCACCTGGCCGTCGGTCTCCTTGGCGGCCGTCGGCTCGTGCACCACCGTCACCTCGGTCTCCGCGATCACGTCCTCGCGGCTGGCGCACATCCTGAGCGTCGGGCCGCGGTAGACGGTGATCCGGTCCGGCAGGACACCCGCGTACCACTCGCCGCGCTCGGTCAGCGGCGTCCCCTCGTAGAGCCCGAGCAGCTCGGGATCGTCGGCGGGCGGTTCGTCCTCCACGAACACCGCGACGTTGTCCATCAGCCGCGTCAGCTCCGGCGGGATCCGGTCCAGCGCCTCGGCGACCAGTTCCTCGAACTCCTCGCGCGTCATCTCCAGCACACGGCCATTGTCCGGGAACCTCGCCGCATATCCACCCCGTGACGTGGGCATACGGCACCAATAACCCGCGTCCCCGTCGCAGCCCAGAGCAGCATGCCGAACCGGACCCCGCCCCGCGCACGCCCCCGCCCCCTCCCCCGT
>NZ_JACBWZ010001049.1 GCF_013870595.1 Streptomyces sp. WELS2
TGGCGCTGGTGACGTACGCGCTGCTGCTGCTCGGCCGGCCCGCCCGGCACGTGTGACCCCGTCCCCTCCCCAACCCATCGGAAGGACACCTCAGTTGACCTCCGCACCGCTCGCCGCCGTCACCGGAGCCGAGGGCTTCATCGGCTCCCACCTCACCGAGGCCCTGGTCGCCTCCGGCCACCGGGTCAGGGCCATGGCCCAGTACAACTCCTTCTCCTCCTACGGCTGGCTGGAGACCCTCGCCCCCGACGTGCTGGACCAGGTGGAGATCGTCCTCGGCGACGTCCGCGACCCCGGCTCGGTCCGCGCCCTGCTCGACGGCGCCGACGTCGCCTACCACCTGGCCGCCCTCATCGCGATCCCGTACTCCTACCAGGCGCCGCACAGTTACGTGGACACCAACGTCACCGGCACCCTCAACGTGCTGGAGGCCGTCCGCGCCCTCGGCACCCCCCGGCTGGTGCACACCTCCACCAGCGAGACCTACGGCACCGCGCGCACGGTGCCCATCACCGAGGACCACCCCATCAACACCCAGTCCCCGTACGCCGCCTCCAAGGCCGGCGGGGACCGGCTCGCCGACAGCTACCACGCCAGTTTCGACACCCCCGTCGTCACCCTGCGGCCGTTCAACACCTTCGGGCCCCGGCAGTCCATGCGCGCGGTCATCCCCACCGTCATCGGCCAGGTCGCGGCCGGCGAACGCACCATCACCCTAGGCGACCTCAGGCCCACCCGGGACTTCACCTTCGTCAAGGACACCGCCCGGGCGTTCCTCGCCGTCGGCACCGCCCCCGCCGGACAGGTCGTCGGCCGCACCTTCAACGCCGGCACCGGCGGCGAGATCTCCGTCGGCGACCTGGTCGCGCTGATCGGCAAGGTGATGGACACCGCCCTCGACGTCCGCGCGGACCCCGCCCGTATCCGGCCGGCCAACTCCGAGGTGATGCGGCTGGTGTGCGACGCCACCCGGCTCACCGAGGCCACCGGCTGGCAGCCCGCGCACACCCTGGAACAAGGGCTCGCCCACACCGTGGAGTTCTTCCGCGACCCGGCCAACCTGGCCCGCTACAAGACCGGCATCTACAACATCTGACCCCGACCGGCACGCACCGCCCCACCAAGGAGGAGCCCCATGCACGCAGTGATCCTGGCCGGAGGCAAGGGCGTCCGGCTACGGCCCTACACCACCGCGCTGCCCAAGCCGCTCGTCCCGATCGGCGACCAGCACGCCATCCTGGAGATCGTGCTGCGCCAGCTGTCGGCCGCGGGCTTCACCCGCTGCACCCTCGCGATCGGCCACCTCGGCGAGATCATCCGCGCCTACGTCGGCGACGGCTCCCAGTGGGGCATGACCGTCGACTACGCCACCGAGGACAGCCCGCTCGGCACCATGGGCCCGCTGCTGGGTCTCAGAGACCGGCTGCCCGAGACCTTCCTGGTGATGAACGGCGACGTCCTCACCGACCTCGACTACGCCGACGTGCTGCGCCGCCACCAGGACTCCGCCGCGCCGCTCACCATCGCCACCTACGCCCGCAAGGTGCACATCGACTTCGGCGTGCTCACCACCGACGCCAGCAGGGTCGTCGCGTTCACCGAGAAGCCCAGCATGGACTACCGGGTCTCCATGGGCGTCTACGGCCTCAGCCGCGCCACCCTGGACGGCTACACACCCGGCCTGCCGCTCGGCTTCGACGAACTCGTCCTCGATCTGCTGAAGGCCGGAAACCCCCCGCACGCCTACGAGTTCGACGGATACTGGCTGGACATCGGCCGCCCCGACGACTACGACCGCGCCAACGCCGAGTTCACCACCCGCAAGTCCCTGCTGCTCAAGGGAGCCTGAGTACCACATGCGCATTCTCGTCCTCGGCGGCACCGGGTATCTGGGCC
>NZ_JACBWZ010000105.1 GCF_013870595.1 Streptomyces sp. WELS2
GCCGGCACCACGCGCTCAGGACGACGACGGCCGCCGTGACGGCGCCCCGACGGCCGCGTGACGGAAGGTCAGAAGAAGAGCGGGCGGGTGGACCTCAGTCCGAGATCAGGCCCTCGCGCAGCTGGGCCAGCGTCCGGGTGAGCAGCCGGGAGACATGCATCTGGGAGATGCCGACCTCCTCGCCGATCTGCGACTGCGTCATGTTGGCGAAGAAGCGCAGCATGATGATCCGGCGCTCCCGGGGCGGGAGTTTGGCCAGCAGGGGCTTGAGGGACTCGCGGTACTCCACGCCCTCCAGCGCCGTGTCCTCGTAGCCGAGCCGGTCGGCCAGCGAGCCCTCGCCGCCGTCGTCCTCGGGGGCCGGGGAGTCGAGGGAGGAGGCGGTGTAGGCGTTGCCGACCGCGAGGCCGTCGACCACGTCCTCCTCGGAGACGCCGAGCACCGCGGCCAGTTCGGTGACCGTGGGCGAGCGGTCCAGCTTCTGGGACAGCTCGTCGCTGGCCTTGGTCAGGGCCAGGCGCAGCTCCTGGAGGCGGCGCGGCACCCGAACGGACCACGAGGTGTCCCGGAAGAAGCGCTTGATCTCACCGACCACGGTGGGCATCGCGAACGTCGGGAACTCCACGCCCCGCTCGCAGTCGAACCGGTCGATCGCCTTGATCAGGCCGATGGTGCCGACCTGGACGATGTCCTCCATCGGCTCGTTGCGGGAGCGGAAGCGGGCCGCCGCGTACCGGACCAGCGGGAGGTTCAGCTCGATCAGGGTGTCCCGGACGTACGCCCGCTCGGGGCTGTCCTGTTCCAGCGCGGTCAGGCGCAGGAACAGCGACCGGGACAGGGTGCGGGTGTCGATGTTCGCCGCCTGAGGGGCCGGGAGCGCTTCGGCGGTCGGGTCGACGGCCTGGACCGGCACGGTGTCGAGGGCCGGCACGGCGTCGAGGGCCGTGACACCCTCGAAGCCGTCGAGGACGTCGAGAGCGTCGAGCTCCTTGGGCGCTGCCTCGCTCTTCGTGGGCGTCAGCACCTTCGAGCTGCCCTGGTCTGCGGACATGCCACCCCCTTTGGGTCGCGGGACGGTCGCGGCGGCGCCGTCTTCGAGCAACGCAGCCTTCACCTGAATACCGGAGCCGGAGCCACGGCAAACGCGCTTCCCGCAGAATGTCACATGTCGGCAACGCGCTGTACCGACATGTCGACATGCGAAACGTGAAACGCCCCTGCAGAGAAGGGGTCTGACGGGGTTTCGGGCCGTGTCTGTCGGCATCTGCCCTGGTGAGCGATTCGCTCGCGCCGGTTACCGATCGATCGGGTTTGCGATGCAGCACCGTCGGTGCCGTGCTTCCGTGCGCCCGTCATGCACCAGGCCGACACCCGGCGCGCCCCGGCCCGGTGCGGAGAAGTCCGCGTACCGTTCGGGGGTTACGCGTCGATGCGGTTCGCCGAGCGCAGCCGCTGGAAGCTGCGCGCGAGCAGCCGGGAGACGTGCATCTGGGAGACGCCGAGTTCGGCGCTGATCTGGGACTGGGTCAGATTGCTGTAGTAGCGCAGCAGCAGGATGCGCTGTTCCCGCTCGGGGAGCTGGACGAGGAGATGGCGGACCAGGTCGCGGTGCTCGACGCCGTCCAGGGCCGGGTCCTCGTAGCCGATCCGGTCCAGCAGGCCGGGCAGTCCGTCGCCCTCCTGGGCGGCCTCCAGCGAGGTCGCGTGGTAGGAGCGCCCCGCCTCGATGCAGCTGAGCACCTCCTCCTCGCTGATCCGCAGCCGCTCGGCGATCTCGGCGGTGCTCGGCGAGCGGCCGTAGAGCGTGGTCAGGTCCTCGGTGGCACTGTTGACCTGCACCCACAGCTCGTGCAGCCGGCGCGGGACGTGGACGGTGCGGACGTTGTCGCGGAAGTAGCGCTTGATCTCGCCGACCACGGTGGGCATCGCGAAGGTCGGGAACTGCACGCCCCGGTCCGGGTCGAACCGGTCGATGGCGTTGATCAGGCCGATGGTGCCGACCTGGATGACGTCCTCCATCGGCTCGTTGCGGGAGCGGAAGCGGGCGGCCGCATAGCGCACGAGCGGGAGGTTCGCCTCGATCAGCGCCCCGCGCACCCGGTTGTGCTCCGGCGTGCCGGGGGTCAGCTGCTTCAGTTCGGTGAAGAGCACCTGGGTCAGGGCGCGGGTGTCCGCGCCACGCCGCTTTCCGGGGGCCGACGGGGTCGGGGACGCCGCCTCGTCCTGAGGGGGCGCAGTACTGGCCGACACGGTCAACGCCACCTCTTCGTCCGTCAATCATCCGTCAAAAGCGGTCATAGCATCACAAGACATGTGCACTGTGTGCAAGCACCCGATAACGCCGTGTTGTCGCCGGATACCGACAAGTTGACGGGTGGGAGCCCATGCGAAAGCCCCCCGCCGGAAACGGCCGGCGGGGGGCTTTCGGGGGCCTGGGGCTCAGAACTCGTAGTCGGCGATCACCCAGGTGGCGAACTCGCGCCACTGCGCGCCGGCCGCCTGGTGGGCCGGGTGCTCCAGATAGCGCTTGAGGGCGTCGGCGTCGTCGACGGCCGAGTTGATCGCGAAGTCATAGGCGATGGGCCGCTCGCTGATGTTCCAGGCGCACTCCCAGAACCGCAGCTCCTCGATCTGTCCGCCGAGGGCCCGGAAGGCCTCGGCACCGGCCACGACCCGCGGGTCGTCGCGCTGGACCCCGTCGTTGAGCTTGAAGAGGACCAGGTGGCGGATCATGGGGGTACCTCAGCTCTTTCCTCCGTTGGCGGCCCAGGTCATGAAGTCCCCGATGGCTCCGGCCGCGTCCGATATGCCTTCGAAGCCTATCTGGACGTAGTCGGCCGCCTTGGCCGGGTCCGTGATGATCACGTACAGCGCGAAGACCACCAGTACGTACACGGCGATCTTCTTGACGTTCACCGCCACCACGGCCTCCCCTGTGCCGGGCCCCGAGGCCCCCTGCTGCCGGCCGCGAGTGTAACCTCCGGGCCCCGCGCGCCGGGCCGACGGCCCACCGGCGCCCATCCGTTGTGACCCGGAACACGCGAGAGGCCCCGTCGCGTGACGGGGCCTCTCGTGAAGCGGTAGCGGAGGGATTTGAACCCTCGGTGACTTGCGCCACACTCGCTTTCGAGGCGAGCTCCTTCGGCCGCTCGGACACGCTACCGAGGGAGACCCTACAGCACAGGGCGGCATGGTTCGAAATCGATATGCCGGCGGCGTCCGGTGATCCGGTTCAGCGCTCCCGGAAGAACTCCGTGAGCGGCCGGGCGCACTCCGCCGCGAGGACGCCCTCGATCACCTCCGGGCGGTGGTTGAGCCGCCGGTCGCGGATCACGTCCCACAGGGAGCCGGCGGCGCCCGCCTTGTCGTCCCGGGCGCCGTAGACCACCCGGTCCACCCGGGACTGGACGAGCGCGCCGGCGCACATCGTGCACGGTTCCAGGGTCACCACGAGCGTGCAGCCGCTCAGCCGCCACTCGCGTGCCCGCCGCCCGGCGCCCGCCGCCTCGTTCAGGGTGGCCGCGGCCCGCCGGATGGCGAGGATCTCCGCGTGGGCCGTGGGATCGCCGGTGGCCTCACGCTCGTTGTGCCCGGCGCCGAGCACGGTCGTACCGTCCGGGGACAGCACGACGGCGCCGACGGGGACGTCGCCGCCCCGGACGGCCAGTGCGGCCTGGTCCAGGGCGAGCCGCATCGCCGCCCGCCAGCGGTCCCGAACCGGGTCCGGGGCGCCCTGCGGGCTCCGTCCCGGGTCCGGGGTGTCCTGCGGATTCCGTGCCGTGGTCAGCGGACGGTCTCCAGCACCTCCGAGGCGCCCAGCGCCTCGGCGATCGTGTTCAGCGCGTCGTTCGCGTCCAGGGAACGCAGCTCCTTCTCGCTGATGCCCAGGTCGTCGAGGATGCCGTTGTCGCCCACCGGACTGTGGGTCACCGCGTCGGCGGCGCCGACCACCTCCTCGTCGTCGTCCTCGGACTCGCCGTCCTCGGTGCCGTCGAGGTCGAGGGCGTCCAGGTCGGGGCCGTCGTCCGCGCCGGGCTCCCGGCCGAGCAGCTCGTCGGTGAGCAGCAGCTCCCCGTAGGCGCTGCGGCGGGCGGCGGCGGCGTCCGAGACGTAGATGCGAGGGTCGTCCTCGCCGTCCACGCGGACGACACCGAACCAGGAGTCCTCCTGTTCGATCAGGACGAGCACCGTGTCCTCGTCGGGAGAGGCTTCCCGGGCCAGGTCGGCCAGATCCGACAGGGTCTCCACATCGTCGAGCTCTGTGTCGCTCGCTTCCCACCCGTCTTCGGTGCGCGCGAGCAGTGCGGCGAAGTACACCGTGACTCTCCCACTGGTCATAGGCGTGCCGGTTGGGGGTCCCCCCGGCGGAGGTACTTGGGCGGAGAGAGCTGGGCTCCGAGCCCCACCCACTCGGAATCGTGGCAGAAACAAGGCGTTCAGGGGACGTCTTCGGCTCCCTGTGTCTGGCTGTTTCGATCGTGGATCCGTGATCGGCTCAGCAGCGCACTCGTTGCCGCCACCTGCGGATCGTACGCGGCTTTTCCCCGGGCTCACGCACGGCCACCTGTCCAACACCGGTGCGGGTGCCGCTCTTCCGCGCCGGTGGCGGCCCCGCGGGACTACCAGCGGAAGGTGCGCATCCGCAGCGCCTGGCGCAGCCGGGCGGCCTTGGTGCGCCGGGGCCGCACCCGGGCGCGCAGCTCCCGGGCCTCGGCGAGATCGCGCAGGAACCGGGCGCGCCGCCTGCGGCGTTCGGCGTCGGTCTCGGGTTTGTCGGGCTGGTCAGGCAGGTCGGACACGTCACACCACCCCACTCCGTCCTTCCCACTTTCCCCCGGACGGCCGGTTTGACGCCAGCGTGAGGGCGGCCGGAGGCGCAGGTACCGTTAGGAGCATGCGTCTCCATGTCGTCGACCACCCCCTGGTCGCTCACAAGCTCACCACGCTGCGCGACCAGCGCACCGACTCCGCGACCTTCCGGCGGCTCGCCGACGAGCTGGTCACCCTGCTCGCCTACGAGGCCACGCGGGACGTGCGCACCGAGGCCGTCGACATCCAGACACCGGTCGCCCGCACCACGGGTGTGAAGCTGGCCCGCCCCCGTCCGCTGGTGGTGCCGATCCTGCGGGCCGGTCTCGGCATGCTGGACGGCATGGTCCGGCTGCTGCCGACCGCCGAGGTGGGCTTCCTGGGCATGATCCGCAACGAGGAGACGCTGGAGGCGTCCACGTACGCCTCGCGCATGCCGGAAGACCTGTCGGGCCGCCAGGTGTACGTGCTGGACCCGATGCTGGCCACGGGCGGCACCCTGGTCGCGGCGATCCGGGAACTGATCAAGCGCGGTGCGGACGATGTGACGGCCGTGGTGCTGCTGGCCTCCCCCGAGGGGGTCGCCGTGGTGGAGCGCGAGCTGGCGGGCACGCCGGTGACCGTGGTCACCGCGGCCGTGGACGACCACCTCAACGAGCAGGGGTACATCGTGCCGGGGCTCGGGGACGCCGGGGACCGGCTGTACGGGTCCGCCGAGTAGTCCGCCCGCCTACGGGGCGCTGATCAGCAGGTCTTCTTCACGGGGGCCGTGGTGGTGCCCGGGGCGGTCAGCGTCGTCACGGCCTTGTCGGCCGTCTGCTGACGGGTCAGGGCCGTGAAGGCGTCGCCGATGACCAGGTCCACCTCGGCGCCCTGGCGGGCGTCGGCGCGCAGGGACGCGCCGGACAGCTGGGTCGCGAGCACCCGCAGCGAGGTGTCCTGGGCGGCGGGGGAGCCGAGGAGCAGGCCCGGGCCCTTGACCTTCTTGTCGTACTCCTTGGCCGCGTTGCCCACCTTGCCGATCCTGAAGCCGCGCCGGCGCAGTTCGTCCGCGGTCTTCTTGGCGAGCCCGCCGCGCGGGGTGGCGTTGTAGACGTTCACGGTGATCCGGCCGGGCGCGGGCAGGGACTTCGCCTGCGCGGCGGGGGCCTGGCCGGCCCGGGCGGCGGTCCCGGTACGGCAGTGCGCCGTGCGGCCGGCCGCCGTGGTGCCGCCGTGGCCGCCGGTGAAGACGTCGATGAGCTGCACGGTGCCCCAGCCGAGCAGACCGAGCACGGCGGCGGAGGCCACCGCGGCGGCCACGAGCCTGCCGCGCCGGCGGGACGGACGCATGCGGGGGTACTTGTCCCCCGTGATCCGGTACTGGCCGCCCATGCCGGGGGGAGTCAGCATGCTCATGAGCGCAGCGTAGTGCGCCCGGGCGGCGATGCCTATCAGATGATCAGCCGAGGGTGCTCAGCGGAACCCGAAAGGGCCAACGGCCGTGTCGTGCCGGGTCAGTCGAGTTCGAGCACGCGCGCGTGCAGCACCTGGCGCTGCTGGAGGGCGGCGCGGACCGCGCGGTGCAGCCCGTCCTCCAGATAGAGGTCGCCCTGCCACTTCACGACGTGCGCGAAGAGGTCGCCGTAGAACGTCGAGTCCTCCGCCAGCAGGGTCTCCAGATCGAGCTGCTGCTTGGTGGTCACGAGCTGATCGAGGCGGACCGGGCGCGGCGCGACGTCCGCCCACTGCCGGGTGCTCTCCCGGCCGTGGTCGGGGTACGGCCGGCCGTTTCCGATGCGCTTGAAGATCACACGGAAAGCCTACCGGCCCAGACGTTCCGGGCGCAGCCATGGCGGCCCGGTGCGACGCTTGAAAAGACGGACCGAAGACAGGTGAAAGACGGACCAAACGGTCATACGGGTCGCTACGGGAACAGGGGCCGAGATGAGTGACAGCGAGTCCGTGCCGCCCGCCGGCACCCCGGAGGCCGCCGCACCGCCCGAACCGGCCCGGCGGATCGCCTCCGGTTACGCCTTCGCCGGTCCCGCGCTCGACCTCGGCGCCCTCCTGTGGGACGGGCGGTGCCTTCCCGGCGCGCCGGTCCGCGTCCCGCTGTCCGTGCTCAATCGGCACGGCCTGGTCGCGGGTGCCACCGGCACCGGCAAGACCAAGACCCTCCAGCTGATCGCCGAGCAGTTGTCCGCGCAAGGCGTGCCGGTGTTCCTCGCGGACGTCAAGGGCGACCTGTCCGGCATCGCGCGCCCCGGGCAGGACGGGGACCGGGTGCGGCGGCGGGCCGGCGAGGTCGGCCAGGAGTGGACCCCGGCCGGCTTCCCGGCGGAGTTCTACGCGCTCGGCGGCCTCGGCCACGGCATTCCGGTACGGGCCGGCGTCACCAGCTTCGGTCCGCTGCTGCTGGCCAAGGTGCTCGGGCTGAACCGCACCCAGGAGCAGTCCCTCGCCCTGATTTTCCACTACGCCGACACCAAGGGCCTGGAGCTGGTCGACCTCAAGGACCTGCGCGCGGTCACCGCCTTCCTCACCTCCGACGAGGGCAGGGCCGAGCTGAAGACCGTCGGCGGGCTGTCCTCCGCCACCGCCGGGGTGATCCTGCGCTCGCTGACGGCGTTCGAGGCCCAGGGCATGGCCGACTTCTTCGGCGAGCCGGAGTTCGACACGGCCGACCTGCTGCGCACGGCGCCGGACGGCCGGGGCGTCGTGTCGGTGCTGGAGCTGCCCGCCGTCCAGGACAAGCCGCTGCTGTTCTCCACCTTCCTGATGTGGCTGCTCGCCGACCTCTTCCACGACCTGCCCGAGGTCGGCGACGTGGACCGGCCGAAACTGGTCTTCTTCTTCGACGAGGCGCACCTGCTGTTCGACGACGCCTCCAAGGCCTTCCTGGAGTCCGTCACCCAGACCGTGCGGCTGATCCGCTCCAAGGGAGTCGGCGTCTTCTTCGTCACCCAGACCCCGAAGGACGTGCCCGGCGACGTCCTCGCCCAGCTCGGCAACCGGATCCAGCACGCGCTGCGCGCCTTCACCCCGGACGACCACAAGGCCCTGCGCGCGACCGTGCGGACCTTTCCGGAGTCACCGTACGACCTGGAGGAACTGCTCACCGGGCTGGGCACCGGCGAGGCCGTGGTGACCGTGCTGGGCGAGACCGGCGCGCCCACCCCGGTCGCCGCCACCCGGCTGCGCGCCCCTCGGTCCCTGATGGGCCCGGTGGACACCGCCGTACTGGACGAGGCGGTCCGGCGCTCCCCGCTCCACGGACGTTATGCACAGGCTGTGGACCGCGAGTCCGCGTACGAGAGGCTGAACGCGGCCCGGCCCCCGGAGACGGCACCGGCGCCGGCGTCCCGGAAAGGGCCCCGGGAGGAACCGTCGCTGGTCGAACAGGTGGTCGGCAGCGGGGTGTTCAGATCGCTGGCCCGCTCGGTCGGCACCCAGCTGGGCCGGGAGATCACCCGCTCGCTGTTCGGCACGGCCCGGCGGAGGAGGTAAGCCGGGGCCCGGGCCAGGGGCCGGCCGGTGGTCATGCGCCCGCCCACCGCCGCTGCGGCGGGCGGCGGTTCACAGGGTCCGCGGCACCCGCCGTGCCCGGGCGCGCATGCGCAGCGCGGTGACGAGCTCCACGACGCCGACCGCGACCAGCCAGATCCCGCCGACGAGGGTGAGCACCGCGACCGACCCGAACGGCGAGTCGATGAGCACGATCCCGGCGACGAAGGTGAGGACCCCGAGGAAGATCTGCCAGCCCCGGGCGGGCATCCGGGGATCGTGCACGGCGGCCAGGAACTGGGTGATCCCCCGGAACAGCCAGCCGATGCCGATCCACAGGGCGAGCAGCAGGAGCGACCGCATGGGCCCGCGGAAGCAGAGCAGGCCGAGCAGGATCGACAGCGCGCCGCTGATGAAGGCCAGCACCCGCAGCGAGGCCGCCTGGTGCGTGCCGAAGGCGGTGACCAGCTGGAAGACCCCGGTGTAGAGCAGGTACAGGCCGAAGAGGACGCCGACGGCGAGCAAGGAGTCGCCCGGCCGGACGAGCACCAGGACGCCGAGCGCCAGGGAGCCGGCCCCGGTGAGCAGGACGGCCTGCCAGGCGGCCCGGGACAGGGCGTGCAGCGGGCCCTCGAACGGCGGTTCCGGTTCCGGGTGGCCGCGGGCCGGTTCCGCCGCCGGGTGCCCCCGGGGCGGTTCCGTGGCGTGGACGTGCCGGTCGTCGTACTCGCGGTCCCAGGCGGGGCCGCCGCGCGGTGGCTCGGTCATGCCTCATGCTCGGAGCGGGCGGGGGGCGACGGCCACCAGGGTCAGCCGTGTGGGGGACGCGGGTCGCGCTGTTTCCTACTTCTTCTTCGCCGCCTTGGCCGCCGCCTTCGTCTCCTGCTTGTGGGCGCGCACCCTGGCCAGCGACTCCGGGCCGGTGATGTCGGCGACGGACCGGAAGGAGCCGGGTTCGCCGTAGGCGCCGGCGGCCTCCCGCCAGCCCTCCGGGGCGACCCCGAGCCGCTTGCCGAGCAGGGCCAGGAAGATCTGTGCCTTCTGCTTGCCGAACCCCGGCAGCTCCTGAAGCCGGCGCAGCAGTTCCGGCCCGCTGCCGGCGTCCCGCCAGACCGCCTCCGCGTCCCCGTCGTAGTGCTCGACGAGGTACCGGCACAGCTGCTGGATGCGCTTGGCCATCGAGCCCGGGTAGCGGTGCACCGCGGGCTTGCCGGAGAGCAGCGCGGCGAAGGCCTCCGGGTCCATCGCCGCGATCTCGTGGGCGTCCAGGTCCTCGGTGCCGAGCCGGTCGGCGATGGTCCGGGGGCCCTTGAACGCCCACTCCATCGGGATCTGCTGGTCCAGCAGCATCCCGGTCAGCGCGGCGAGCGGCGAGCGCCCGAGCAGCGCGTCGGCCGCGGGGTCCTGGGCGAGGTGCAGGGTGACGTCCATGCGTCGATGATCCCGCGCCCCCGCCCGCCCCGCCCGCTCAGTCCGTTCCCCGGGGCGCGGGCCGGGCGCGCCAGTACCCGAGCGCGTGCACCCGCTGTCTCGGCACGCCCAGTTCCCTGCGCACGCAGGCCGCGAGGGTGCGGGTGGTCGTGGTGTCGCAGGCGATCCAGACGTACGGGTGCGGGGTGCCGACGAGGACGGCGGGCAGCTCGGCGCGGACCCGTTCCACCAGGTGGGCGCCCGCGTCCCGGCGCGGCACCGGCCGGATCTCGTGCCGGCCGGGAGCGGTCCGGCAGGGCAGTCCCGCCGGGTCGCCCTCGAACCAGACGGTCGCCGGGGCGGAACCGAGGGCGCCGAGCAGGGAGTTGACGGCGGGCAGCGAGGCCGGGTCGCCGATCGCGACGAGGTGGGAGGGAGCGGGGTCGGGGAGCTGGAAGCCGGTGCCCTGCACGGTGGCCTCGACGGTGTCGCCGGGCCGCGCGGTCCGGGCCCAGTCGGAGGCGACGCCCTCGTGCAGGGCGAATTCCAGCCCGAAGGTGCCGGTGACCGGGTCGGGGTCGACCAGGGTGTAGGCCCGCTGGTGCGGCCGGCCCCGGTCGGAGAACCACAGCCGGACCCACATCGTCGGATGGACGCCGGCCGTGGCGAGCAGCCCGCCGTCGCTCAGCCGGAGCCGCCGGTAGCGAGGGGTCACGTCCTCGGCTTCGAGGACGGTCAGTACGAAGTCCTTGGCGCGCAGCAGCCGTAGCACCGCGCCTTCCCAGCCCCGCCCCTGTCCCATGCCCCCTCCATCGTTCGCGTACGATTCCGCCACAGAAAGTACTTAGGCAAGGCTAACCTAAATCTCAGAGGGGGTCCCTCGTGGCCGTCGAGATCCACCGCGACGCCTGGGGCGTCCCCCACCTGCGCGCGTCCGGCACCCGCGAACTCGCCCGTGGCCAGGGCCTGGTGACCGCGCACGACCGGGCCTGGCAACTGGAGGTCGAGCGGCACCGGGCGCAGGGCACGTCCGCGTCCTTCCTCGGCGCCGACGCCCTGTCCTGGGACGTCTTCGCCCGCCGGGCCCGGCTCGCGGACACCGCCCGGCGCTGCTTCGCCGCGCTGGAGCGCCGGGACGCCGAGACGGCGCACTGGGTACGGGCGTACGTCACCGGCGTCAACGAGGGCCTGGCCGAAGGCGCCCGCCGCGCACCCGAGTTCGCCCGGACCGGGCTGACCCCGGGCCGCTGGCAGCCCTGGACGCCGCTCGCTGTCTGGCTCGGCACGCACATCCTGTTCGCCGGGTTCCCCGCCAAGCTCTGGCGCGAGCAGGCGGTACGGCACCTCGGTCCGAAGGCCGTCGGCCTGTTCGCCACCGACGGGACGGGCACGGCGGGCAGCAACGGCTGGCTGGTCACCGGCGAACGCACCGCCACCGGTCAGGCGCTGCTCGCCGGCGACCCGCACCGGTTCATCGAGGACCCCGGCGTCTACCAGCAGATCCGCCTGGCCTGCCCCGAGTTCGACGTCGTCGGCCTGGCCGTGCCCGGCGTGCCCGGCATCCCGCACTTCGGCCACACCGGCACGGTCGCCTGGGCGATCACCAACGCCATGGCCGACTACCAGGACCTCTACCGCGAGCGGCTGCGCCGCACCGGCGCGGGCGTCGAGGCCCTCGGCCCGGACGGCACCTGGCGCCGCGCCGGCCGCCACACGGAGACCGTCCACATCGCGTCCGAACCGCCGCTGGAGATAGAACTCATCGAGACACCCCGGGGACCGGTGATAGCCGGCGGCCCGGAGGGCCTGGACGCGATCGGCGTGCCGGGGGTGGCGGGGTCCGGGTACGGACCGGCGGGTTCCGGGCGCGGGACGGAGGGCGCGCCGGGTCCGGACTCGGGCGGGGGACCGGTGGGGCCGGGCGTGGACTTTGGCCTGGGAGCGGTGGGGCCGGGGGAGGAACCGCCGTACGAACCCGTGACCGGCGGTGAAGGCCGTACGGGTGCCGCGTGCGGGGGACGCGGCCCGGCCGGCGGCGAAGCCGAGGCGCTCGCCCTGCGCTACCCGCCCCGCGTCACCGGGGACCTCGGCTTCGGCGCCCTCCTCCCCCTCCTCCGCGCCCGCACCGTCGCCGACGTCGACCGCGCCCTGGAGACCCCTACGCCGTCACCGCCGGCCTCCTCGAGGACCGCGGCCGGTTCGGCATCAGCGACAACACCTGGGCGATGCATCTGCTGGGCCTCCAGCGGACCCTGCCCGGCACCTCCTACGCCGCCCTCACCGACGCCCTGCCCATGCTGCGCGCGGTCAAGGACAAGGCCGAGCTGGACCTCCTGGCCGCCGCGGGGGCCGCCGCCGACCAGGCGTTCGAGGAGATCCGGAAGCTTCCCTTCGCCGGCCGCCGCGAGTCCGACGTCGGCCGGGACCTCGCCGGCCTGCTGCGCCGCTTCGGCCACGAACAGGTCGACTTCACCATCGTCGGCTCCGGACCCAACGGCGCCAACCCGCACCACGAGGTCGGCGACCGGGAGATCCGGCCCGGCGACATGGTCGTCCTCGACTTCGGCGGCCTGAAGGACGGCTACGGCTCCGACACCACCCGCACGGTCCACGTCGGCGAACCCACCGAGGAGGAGCGCCGGGTGCACGATGTCGTACGCGCCGCCCAGGAGGCCGGCTACCAGGCGGTCCGACCCGGCGCGGCCTGCCAGGACGTCGACCGCGCCGCCCGCGCGGTGATCGCCGACGCCGGGTACGGCCCGTACTTCATCCACCGCACCGGGCACGGCATCGGCGTCACCACGCACGAGCCGCCGTACATGATCGAGGGCGAGGAGCAGCCGCTCGTGCCCGGCATGTGCTTCTCCGTGGAGCCCGGAATCTATCTGCCCGGCCGCTTCGGGGTGCGCATCGAGGACATCGTCACCGTCACCGAGGACGGCGGCCGGCGTCTGAACAACACCACCCGGGAGATGGTCACCGTGGACTGAGACCGCCCGCGAGATCCCACCCCGACGACACCGGAACGGCGACGCGCGCACCCATGACCCAGGCACCGACACCCACCGCGGACACCGTCCGCAGACTGGTCCGTTCGCTGCTCAAGGAGGGCCGCGACGGCACCGGCGGGCCCGACGTGCGGCCCGTGTCGCCGGATCGGGAGTACACCTGGTGGATCGGCGACCGCCATGTGCTGCGCCTCGCGCCCGACCGGGAGGCGTCCACGCGCCGCCGCCGGGAACTGCGGCTGCGCGACCTGGTCCGCCCGCAGCTGCCGGTCGCCGTCCCGGTCAGCGTCGCGCACG
>NZ_JACBWZ010001050.1 GCF_013870595.1 Streptomyces sp. WELS2
CCTCCTCGCTCGCGGCGGGGACGGTGGCGACGATCTCCTCGGTGGCGGGGTCGAGGACGGTCAGCTCGTTCGGGTCGGACACGTGGTGACCTTTCACAGGCGTTCGAAGGAGCGGCGCAGCTCCCAGTCGGTGACCGCGGCGTCGAAGGCGTCCAGCTCGACCCGCGCCATGTTGCGGTAGTGCGCGACCACCTCGTCGCCGAAGGCGGCCTTGGCGATCGGGCTGTTCTCCCACAGCTCGGCGGCCTCCCTCAGGGTGGCCGGGACGTGCTCGAACCCGGCGGTGTAGGCGTTTCCGGCGCAGGGCGCGGGCAGTTCGAGCTCGTGCTCGACGCCGTACAGGCCGGCCGCGACCAGTCCGGCGACGGCGAGGTGGGGGTTGACGTCGCCGCCGGGGAGGCGGTTCTCGAAGCGCAGGGAGCGGCCGTGGCCGACCACGCGCAGGGCGCAGGTGCGGTTGTCGTGGCCCCAGGCGACGGCGGTGGGCGCGAAGGAGCCGGGCCGGAACCGCTTGTAGGAGTTGATGTTGGGGGCGTACAGCAGGCAGAAGTCGCGCAGGGCGGCGAGCTGCCCGGCGAGGAAGTGCCGCATCACGTCGGACATGCCGTCGGGGCCGGCCATCGCGTTGCGGCCGTCGGTGTCGGCGAGGGAGAGGTGGATGTGGCAGGAGTTGCCCTCGCGTTCGTTGTACTTGGCCATGAAGGTGATCGAGACGCCCTCCTGGGCGGCGATCTCCTTGGCGCCGGTCTTGTACAGGGCGTGCTGGTCGCAGGTGCGCAGGGCCTCGGCGTAGCGGAAGGCGATCTCGTGCTGCCCGGGGTTGCACTCGCCCTTGGCGGACTCCACGGTGAGGCCGGCGCCGGCCATGTCGTTGCGCAGCCGGCGCAGCAGGGGTTCGACGCGGCCGGTGCCGAGGATGGAGTAGTCGACGTTGTACTGGTTGGCGGGGGTCAGACCGCGGTAGCCCGCGTCCCAGGCCGCCTCGTAGCTGTCCTTGAAGACGATGAACTCGAGCTCGGTGCCGACCTGGGCGGTGTAGCCGAGGGCGGCGAGCCGCTCCAGCTGGCGGCGCAGGATCTGGCGGGGCGCGACGGCGACCGGGGTGCCGTCGTTCCAGGCGAGGTCGGCCAGGAGCAGGGCGGTGCCGGGGTGCCAGGGGACGCGGCGCAGGGTGGCGGGGTCGGGGCGCATGGCGAAGTCGCCGTAGCCGCGCTCCCAGGAGGACATCGCGTAGCCGTCGGCGGTGTTCATCTCGGGATCGACCGCGAGGAGGTAGTCGCAGCCCTCGGCGCCGTGGTGGAGCACCTCGCCGAGGAAGAAGCGGGCGGCGAACCGCTTGCCCTGGAGCCGCCCTTGCATGTCGGGGAAGGCCAGGACGACGGTGTCGATCTCGCCGCCCGCGACGAGGGCGTGCAGTTCCTCGACGCTGAGCGGGGGTGTGCGGTCTGCCACGGGAGAGCCTCCTTGGGCGCCGACGCGCTTTTCTCGGCCGAACCGGGAGCCATAAGGTATTGCCGGGAACCATTGGTTGGGAAGGGGGCACGGCGGATGGCGCGCGAGGCGGGCGCGGGCCCGGACACGCCGCGGGACCGGCTCGCCGCGGTGCTGCGGCCGGTGCGGGCGGGCAACGGCTTCGAGGAGGCGCTGGAGCAGATCCTCCAGGTCGTCCGGCTGGGCCTGGTGCCGGACGGCGGGCGGCTGCCGGCCGAGCGGGAGCTGGCGGAGCGGCTCGGGATCAGCCGGGTGACGCTGCGCGAGGTGCTGAAGGTCCTCCAGGACCAGGGGCTGGTCCTGGCGCGGCGCGGGCGGTACGGCGGAACGTTCGTGCTGCCGCGTCCGGACGCGGGCGGCGAGGACGAGCTGCGGCGCCGGGTGGCCGGGGTCGACATCG
>NZ_JACBWZ010001051.1 GCF_013870595.1 Streptomyces sp. WELS2
GGCGCTGTCGTCCAGCAGGGCGTGCACGAGCAGCGGGTTGCCGGCGGTGGCCTGGTGGTAGGCGTCGCACACGGATCCCGGCAGGACGCGTCCGGCCTGGGCGGCGAGCAGTTCGCCGACGCTCGCCTCCGACAGCGGGGCCAGCCGGACCCGCCGGTGCGGCTGGCGCAGCAGCTCGGTGTGCGCGGCCGAGTGGAGCGCGCCGAGGTGCCCGGAGGTGGCGCACACCACGAGCACCCGCCGGCAGCGGCTGCGGCGCAGCAGGTGGACGACCGTCGTCAGGGAGTCCGGGTCCATGGCGTGGGCGTCGTCGAGGGCGATGACCAGGGGGCCTTCGCCGGGGACCAGGTGCAGCAGCGCCTCGGCCGCCCGGGGGGCGGTGGTCGCGGGGAGGGTGTGGGGCCAGGGGGCGCGAGGGTGGCGGTCGTGTGCCGGGGGGCTCACGGCGGGGGGCCCGGGGTGTGATAACGCGTTCTCCGCCTCGGCGGTGCCGAGTAATTGCCCGACCAGGCTCATCGGCTGGGTTCGTTCCGCCGTACTGGCCGTGCCGGCCAGTACCCGGGCGTCGGCGCTGTGCAGTGTGGTGAGGAATTCGTGCATCAACTGGGTCTTGCCGGATCCGGGGCCCCCCGTGATGATCACGAGTCGGCCGTTCCCCCGTGCGCTGTCGGTGAATGCCTCGGCCAGGGACTGGAGTTCTCTCGAACGGCCGAAGATATGCATCGTGCCTCTCCCCATGGATTCTCAATTCCGAACCGGATCATGCTCCGCTTTCCGCGGTGATGGGTGACGGCGGGGTGTCACGCGACGGTGCGTGGAGAGTTCACAAGGGCGGCGACAGCGTGTTCCCTGCCTGCATCGCGAGAGGCGTTGCATCCTCTGGTCTCCCGTTTGCGCCGCGTACTGTCGACACCCCGCATGGATTTCAGCCAACAATTGGCCGAAATCCATGCGGGGTGTCCGCGGCTTTGCTGATCGATCCCCGAATTAAAGATTAGAAACACATAGCAGACCGAAACGTTATCTGTCCAGGTCAGTGTTGTCAACTGTCGTCATGTTTCGGTCACTTATGATCTCGTTATACCTCCTGCCTACTGGCCGGACGGTCCGCCGAGGCGTCGTTTTACAGACCGTTTATTTACCGTATGGTTAATGAAAGGAATCGGGCACGGACGATCGTGAGATCGGTCACGCGATACCCTTTCCGCTGCCCGTTCGGGCACCGCCCCCGCCCTCCGGGGCGGTTCAGGGGAGGATCGAGTCGACGTACCCGCCGTCGACGCGCAGCGCGCCGCCGGTCGTCGCCGACGCCTGATCGGAGGCGAGGTAGACGGCCATGTGGGCGATCTCCTCCGGCTCGATCAGCCGCTGGAGCAGGGACTGCGGACGGTGCCGGCGCATGAACTCGCGCTGTGCCTCCTCCCAGGGCAGCTCCCGGTCGACCAGCTCGTATACGAAGTCCTCGACCCCGCCGGTGTGGGTGGGGCCCGCGATGACCGAGTTCACCGTCACGCCCGTGCCCGCGGCCTTCTTGGCGAAGCCCCGGCTCACCGCCAGCAGGGCGGTCTTCGACATCCCGTAGTGGATCATCTCCGCGGGGACGGCCACCGCCGAGTCGCTCGCCACGTATTGCACGCGGCCCCAGCCGCGCTCGGTCATGCCCGGCAGATACAGCCGGGTCAGCCGTACGGCGGCGAGGACGTTCACCTCGAAGAAGCGCCGCCACTCCGCGTCGGTGATCTCCAGCGGGTCGGCGACGCCGAAGACGCCGAGGTTGTTGACGAGGATGTCCACCCGCGGCAGCAGTTCCGCGACCCGGGCCGCGCCCTCGTCGGTGGAGACGTCGGCGGCCACCAGGCTGGTGCGCGTTCCCAGGTGCGCCTTGGCCAC
>NZ_JACBWZ010001052.1 GCF_013870595.1 Streptomyces sp. WELS2
GCGGCTCGTCCACGTATCTGAGGTCGACCGCCTCGCGCGCCTCGAGGCCCGCCGCCGTACCGGGCAACCTGCCCGCCCGGCTCACCTCCTTCGTCGGCCGCGAAGCCGACCTGGAGGCCATCGCCGCCGATCTCGCCGGGGCCCGCCTGGTCACCCTGCTCGGGCCCGGCGGTGCCGGGAAGACCCGGCTGTCCCAGGAGGCCGCCGAGGCGGTGCGGCACACCGTCCGGGACGGGGTGTGGCTCGCCGAACTGGCCCCCGTGGACGACCCGGACGCCGTGCCCCAGGCCGTGCTCACCGCCATCGGTGCCCGGGACACCGTGCTGCACGGCGCCGGCGTGGACGGCATGCGCGCGGTCGCCGACCGGCACGACGACCCCGTCGAACGGCTCGTGGAGCACTGCGCCCGGCGCCGGATGCTGCTCGTCCTCGACAACTGCGAGCACGTCGTGGACGCCGCCGCCCGGCTCACCGAGTCCCTGCTGGCCCGCTGCCCGGAGCTGACCGTCCTCGCCACCAGCCGGGAACCCCTCGGCGTACCGGGGGAACTGGTGCGGCCCGTGGAACCGCTGCCCGAGCCGGTCGCGCTGCGGCTGCTCGCCGAGCGCGGCGCGGCGGCCCGCCCCGGCTTCCGGGTGGCCGACGACCCCGAGGCGTGCGCCGAGATCTGCCGCCGCCTGGACGGACTCCCGCTCGCCATCGAACTGGCCGCCGCCCGGCTGCGCATGCTGACCCCCCGGCAGATAGCCGACCGGCTGGACGACCGGTTCCGGCTGCTGACCAACGGCAGCCGCACCGTGCTGCCCCGCCAGCAGACCCTCAGGGCCGTCGTGGACTGGTCCTGGGACCTGCTGGACGCCGCCGAACGGGACGTGCTGGCCCGGCTGTCGGTCTTCGCCGGCGGCTGCGACCTGGCCGCCGCCGAGGCCGTGTGCGGGCCGGCCGCGCTGGACGCCCTCGGCTCCCTGGTCGACAAGTCCCTCGTGGTGGCCGCGCCCGCGGGCGGCGGCATGCGCTACCGGCTGCTGGAGACCGTCGCCGAGTACGCCGCCGAACGGCTCGCCGAGACCGGCCGGCACACCGAGACCGAGCGCGCCCACCTGACGTACTACCGCGAACTCGCCCGCACCACCGAGCCGTCGCTGCGCGGCCCCGGGCAGCTCGCCGCCATCGGCCGGTTCCAGCTGGAGTACGAGAACCTGCGCACCGCCTTCCGGCACGCCGTCGCCCTCGGCGACGAGCAGGAGGGGCTGTGCCTGATCCACTCCCTGCTGTGGTTCTGGCAGATGCGCGACCAGCGGGTGGAGACCCGCAACTGGTGCCGGGAGGTCATGGCGCTCGGCCCCGACCCGTTCGCCGAACCGGCGAGCCCGGCCGCCCCCGTGTGGCAGCGCTGCACCGACACCCCGCCCCCGTACACCGGCGAGGCCCTCGTGGAGGCCCGGCGCGGGGTCCACCTGGCCCATCTGGCCTGCATGGACACCGAGATGGACGCCTGGCAGACGCCCGCCGCGCAGGCCAGGCTGCGCACCATCGCCCAGGTCTACGAACCCGGCCTGCCGCAGACCTGCCGGGTGCCGGGCCTGCTGTGGTTCTTCGCCGTGCTGCTGACCGGCGGCGCCGACCGGCTGCACACCATCGTGGACGCCTGTGTGGAGACCTGCCGCACGACCCCGGGCTTCGAGTGGGAACTGGCCGGAGTACTGCACCTGCGCGCCAACTTCCTGTCCAACCGGGCCGCGTGGACGGACGACGCCACCCGCAGCGCCGACGAGTCGCTGGCGATCTACCGTCGCCTCGGCGACGCCTGGGGCGCCACGGAGGCCCTGGCCGCCCGTGGCGAGGCCAATGAACGCGGGGCCGCCTACGACAGGGCGGCGGCCGAT
>NZ_JACBWZ010001053.1 GCF_013870595.1 Streptomyces sp. WELS2
GTCCTCGCGGCGGTCCGGGACGCGACGGGTCCACCGCTCGACCGCACGCCGGTACGTCCCGAGCACCGCAAGGGAACCGCGTGACCCCCAGGGGTTGCAACCGGTGCTTTTCCGGGGGGACTCGTCCCCCCGGCCCCACTGTTCGTCTCGGGCCGTCCCCCGGGTCGTCCAATCCCAAATCCCGTGCCGCACAGGCCGGCACGGGTGTCCCTATGAACCTTGGGAGTTGGCCCATGACCCAGCAGTCAGTGGAGCCCAGGACCGCCGCCGAGGACGCGGGCGAAGGCAGCCGCGTCCCCGCGGGCCGGTCCTGGCTCGACCGGTACTTCCACATATCCAGGAGAGGATCCACGATCGCGCGGGAAGTGCGCGGCGGCATCACCACCTTCATGGCGATGGCGTACATCCTCCTGCTCAACCCCCTCATCCTGTCCGGCAAGGACGCGGCGGGGGACACGCTCGGCCAGAAGGCGCTGATCACCGCGACCGCGTTCGCGGCGGCCTTCACCACACTGCTCATGGGCTTCGTCGGCAAGGTGCCGCTCGCCCTCGCCGCCGGCCTGTCCGTCTCCGGCGTCCTGTCCACCCAGGTCGCCCCCGAGATGACGTGGCCACAGGCCATGGGCATGTGTGTGATGTACGGCGTGATCATCATGCTGCTCGTCGTCACCGGGCTGCGCGAAATGATCATGAACGCGATCCCGCTCGCCCTCAAGCACGGCATCACGATGGGCATCGGCCTGTTCATCGCGTTCATCGGCTTCTACAAGGCCGGCTTCGTCCACCAGGGCAAGGGCGGCCCCGTCACCCTCGGCCCCGCCGGTGAACTGACCGGCTGGCCCGTGCTGTTGTTCGCCGGCACCCTGCTGCTGATCTTCATGCTCCAGGCCCGGAACTTCCCCGGCGCCATCCTCATCGGCATCGTCAGCGGCACCGTCGTCGCCCTGATCCTGAACACCGCCGGTGTCATCGACCCCAAGCAGTGGGCCAACGGCACGCCCGAACTGCACGGCAGCGCGGTCTCCATGCCCGACTTCTCGCTCTTCGGCGACGTCGAGTTCGGCGGCTGGGGCGGGGTCGGCGCGATGACCGTCGGGATGATCGTCTTCACCCTGGTGCTGGCCGGCTTCTTCGACGCGATGGCCACCATCATCGGCGTCGGCACCGAGGCCGACCTCGCCGACGACAAGGGGCGGATGCCGGGCCTGTCCAAGGCGCTGTTCATCGACGGCGCCGGCGGTGCCATCGGCGGTGTGGCGGGCGGCTCCGGCCAGACCGTGTTCGTGGAGTCGGCCACCGGTGTCGGCGAGGGCGCCCGCACCGGGCTCGCCTCGGTCGTCACCGGCCTGTTCTTCGCGGCCTGCCTGTTCTTCACCCCGGTCACCGCGATCGTGCCGCAGGAGGTCGCGTCCGCCGCCCTCGTCGTCATCGGCGCCATGATGATGATGAACGCCCGGCACGTGGACTGGGCCGACCGCGCCACCGCCATCCCGGTCTTCCTGACCGTCGTGCTCATGCCGTTCACGTACACCATCACCACCGGTGTCGCCGCGGGCGTCGTCTCCTACGTCGCCATCAAGGTGGCCCAGGGCAAGGCGCGCGAGATCGGGGCCTTCATGTGGGGCCTCACGGTGGTGTTCCTCGTCTATTTCGCCCTCAACCCCATCGAGGGCTGGCTGGGAGTCCACTAGCCCGCTGCCGGTGGAGCACCGTGTACGAGCTGTGCCGGCGGGCGCCGGCGGACGGGGGGACCGTCCCGAGGCGCTTGCGGCACGGCGACGAGGATGCCCTCGCCGCGGGTCCGCCCCGCGGCGCCGACGGCCCCCTCCTCACACCGGCCGGGCGGACGGTCCCGCCCGGCCGGTGTGCGCGACCGCGCCGG
>NZ_JACBWZ010001054.1 GCF_013870595.1 Streptomyces sp. WELS2
CGGAGCGAGGCGGGAACGTGGTTCAGGTCGAGGAGTCCGGCGGTGGACGAGCGGCGCGGTCTCCTCCCCGGAGGGCCGCCAGGCGCCGAGGAGGTCGCGGACCCGCGCGAGCTCCCCGGCCCACTCGGAGCCGCCGGCGAGGCTCGCCCACAGGGGTCGCAGCACCTCGTCACCGCCGCCGAGCAGCGGAAGGCACCGATCAAGACAAGCCAGCCCGCAGGCGGCCAGTCCGCGTTCGTCGGCCCGTGCGATCAGTTCCACCAGGCTCATGGAAAGCCTCCCTCACCAGGGCACCGACCGGTACGGAGCCCGCACTCCCCCTTACTGCGTGCGACGGCGCGGGAGTGTCACAGTGGGCGGTTTTCGGCCAAGCTCCGGTGCCGGGGCGGGCCGGCACCGGCTCAGCCCAGCCGGTCCGCCAGTTTCCGGAAGTCCGCCCAGGACAGCGCGGGCCGGTCCGGGTCCCACAGCTTCTGCACGGTGGCCCGCAGCGGCATCCGGATCCCGGCGGCGACCTGCGCCTGCGTCTGCGCGTGCGGGACGTCGCCCCACACGGCGAACGACCCGCCGAGGATCTGCCCGTCGTAGCGCGCGGGCACGGCGGTCCGGCCGCGCACCACCCTCGGGGTCCACTGCTCGTAGATGCGCTGTCCGGTCGGGTAGACGAAGGTCTGCGGCTGGCCGAGCACGTAGTAGAGGAACTCGTCGTTGTAGTTGAGCATCCGGCGGCCCGCGCCCAGGTACTCGGCCGGCGGCCGGGCGCCGATCTCCTTGCCGGTCCAGTAGGCGACCTGGAGCGAGGGGTCGGGCTGTACGGAGGTGCCCCGGAAGAAGCCGTCGTTCCAGGCCCGTGCGGCCTCGCCGTGGGCGCGGACGGTGGCGGCGCGGTCGTTCAGCCAGCCGGTGGTGAGGTCGGCGACCGTGCCGCCGGGGCCGTACTTCCGCTTCGCGGCGGCGGCCAGCTGCGGGTACGAGGCCTGCGGGTCACGTGCCATCAGCGCCTGGTACTCGTCCCCGCCCAGGTGCCACCGGCCGCCGGTGAACAGTCCGGCGAACTCGTTCAGCAGGTCGTCCACCAGCCGGGCCGAGGCGTCCTTGGAGATGTCGATCGCACCGCGGAGCACCACGCCGTTCGCCTTGCGCAGCCGCAGGTCGGGGTGGGCGGCGAGGACCGCGCCCAGGTGTCCCGGGGAGTCGATCTCGGGGACGACGGTGATGTGCCGGCTCTCCGCCAGCGCCACGATCTCCTTGACCTGCGCCTTGGTCAGGTGGTCCGGGGAGACGATCTCGGGGTGGCTGTCGGACTCGATCCGGAAGGCCTGGTCGTCGGAGAAGTGCAGGCCCAGCTCGTTGAACTTCAGGTCCCCCAGCTCGCGTATCCGGTCCTCGATCCAGGACGCGGTGAACGGTTTGCGCGCGATGTCCAGCATGAACCCGCGCACCGGCTTGGCCGGCTGGTCGCGCACCACGCCCTCCGGGGCGGTGCCGGCGCCGCGGATCTCCTGCTTCAGGGTGCGGGTGCCGTAGAACACCCCGGCCTCGCCGGGAGCGGTGATGTCGACCCGCCCGTCCCGGACGGTCAGCGTGTACGACTCCGCGTTCCCGCCCCCGCCGAGCGCGAGCCGTACGTCACCGGGCCGCGTGTCGTTCTTCTGCCCGGCGTACGCCAGCCCCAGCTCCCCTGCCGTCAGCCGCCCCTCGTCGGCCAGCGCCGGATCGGCCACCACCACCCGCGCGCCGGGCCGGGGCCGCCAGCCGGGGCCGCGCGCCGGGGTGTGCGAGCGGACCGCGGGTATCGTGCGCGGCGCCTTCGACAGCGGGTAGGACCGGCTCGGGCTCGGCGCCGCCGACGGGGTGCCCGGCGCCCTGGGCTCGGTACCG
>NZ_JACBWZ010001055.1 GCF_013870595.1 Streptomyces sp. WELS2
GGACCAGGGCGCGGAACCGGCCGGGGGTGAGCGGGTCGGCCGGCGCGCTGCGGCGCCACGCCTCCACCACGCCCGGTCCGTCACCCGTGCGGAAGCCGCGGAGCACGGCCCCGTGGTGCTGGCTCATCCTGTGCCCCCGTCTGGCTCGTCCTGTGCCCCCCGCTGCCGGGCGGCCTGTCGAAACGGTGGCTGGAAATCTACTGCTCCGTCCGGGAATGTCGAGCCGGACGCGCCCGGAGCGGCTCAGTCCGGCAGGACCAGCCGGGCCGTCCCCCCGGGACCGACCGGCACCACCCGGTCGCGCAGCCGGACGTCGATGGGCGAGCGGTCGGAGGCCGGTACGGCGATCTCCAGCAGGCCGCTGCGCAGCCGCAGCCGTACGCCCCAGTGGCCGCGGTAGCGCAGGGAGAAGCCGTAGGAGGACAGCTCGGGCAGCGGGACGGGGTCGAGGCACAGGCCGTCGCGGGTCTCCAGGCCGGTCAGTCCGCGCTGGACGAGGTCGAGGGTGCCGGCCATCGCGCCGAGGTGGACGCCCTCGCCGGTGGTGCCGTCCTGGAGGTCGGCGATGTCGCCGCGCAGCGCCTCCTGTACGAACCGCCAGGCGTCGGCGCGGCGGGCGCGGGCCAGGATCCAGCCGTGGACCAGCCCGCTGAGGGTGGAGCCGTGGCTGGTGCGGTGCAGGTAGTGGTCGACGGTCGCGGTCCAGGTGCGCTCGTCCAGCGGGTGCCCCAGGCGCTGGAAGAGGCCGCGCAGTTCGCCGGGCGAGAAGAGATAGCCGAGCATCAGGACGTCGGCCTGCTTGGACGCCTTGTAGCGGTTGACGGTGTCGCCCTCGGCCTCCAGGATCCGGTCCAGGCGCCGGATGTCGTCGTACCGCTTGCGGTAGCCGTCCCAGTCCAGTTCGGCCAGGTCGGCGTAGCCGTCGAACTGGCTGATCACCCCGTCGTGGAAGGGGATGTGCAGCCGGCGGGAGACCTGTTCCCAGCGGACGGGCTCGTCCTCGGCGAGGCCGGAGTACTCGGTCAGTTCGCGGCGGCGGGGTTCGGGCAGGCCGGCCAGCAGTTCCAGGGCCCGGCCCAGCACCCAGGCGGCGGTGACGTTGGTGTAGGCGTTGTCGTCCAGGCCGGGGCGGGCGGCGCCGGGGTAGGCGTCGTGGTACTCGTCGGGGCCGACCACGCCCCGGATGCGGTAGCGGCCGAGGTGGTCGTCCCAGACGGCGAAGTCCGCCCAGAAGCGGGCGATCTGGAGCAGCATCTCGGCGCCCTCGCCGTGCCGGAAGTCCGTGTCGCCGGTCGCCTCGCAGTACTGCCAGATGTTGTACGCGACGGCGGAGCCGACGTGGTGCTGGAGCCGGGAGTGGTCCGGCAGCCAGCGGCCGGAGCGCGGGTTGAGGTGCAGTTGCTGGGTCTCCTCGCGGCCGTCGCTGCCGCTCTGCCAGGGGTAGAGCGCGCCGCGCCGGCCGAGCGCGGCGGCGGCGTGGCGGGCGGCGTCCAGCCGGCGGTGGCGGTAGCGCAGCAGGGCCCGGGAGACCTCGGGCAGGTGCAGGTTCAGGTAGGGCAGGACGAAGAGTTCGTCCCAGAAGACATGGCCCCGGTAGGCCTCGCCGTGCAGTCCCCGGGCGGGCACGCCCACGTCCAGGTCGGCGGTGTGCGGGGAGAGGGTCTGCAGCACGTGGAACAGGTGCAGGCGCAGGATGCCGCCCGCCTCGCCGGGCACGTCGAGCGCGGTGCGCCGCCACAGCTGCTGCCAGGCGGTGCGGTGGGCCTCCAGCAGCGTCTCGAACGGGGGCGCGCCGGCGGTCCGGTCGAGGGCCGCGCACAGCGGGTCGCTGATGGCCGGGTCGCGGGAGGTGTGCAGGGCGACGGTCTTGTCCAC
>NZ_JACBWZ010001056.1 GCF_013870595.1 Streptomyces sp. WELS2
CCCTCGACGACCTCCTTCGGATAGACCGCGCCCGTCGGGTTGTTGGGGTCGTCGTCCGAGCCGCATCTCTGGGCCCGCGCCCCGGTTCGCGGCCCGGACGACGGCCGCGCCCTCCGCCTCGCACTCCGCGTGCCGGCCGAGCGCGGCCAGCTGCTGGGCGCGGTCGGAGCGCAGCTTCAGGGTCTGCCAGTGACCGGCCCCGAAGACCCTGCCGAAGACCGGCAGGGCCTCGTCGTACGCGGCGACAGCCTCGGCGTGGCGGCCCTGAGCGCCGATCGAGAGCGCGGCGATGGTCAATGCCTGCGGCAGGTCCCCGTCGTCGGGCGGCAGTGACCGGGCCACGGCGCTCGCCTCGGCCTCCGCCTCGGCATAACGCCCGGACTGGTACAGAGCCCTGGCCCGGGACAGGGGGGACGCGTTCGTACGCCTGGCCCGCGATCGGAAGAATCCCATGCGCGGAGGATAGGGGGCAGCGCGTGCAGTCCGGCGGCGGGCCGGGCCGTGCCCCGGCAGCCCCTGAAGCCCCGCGCGGGCGGACGGGCATGGGGCGCGGCGCCGACTTGAACGGCCGTCAGGGGAGCGGCTCTCCCGGGCTCCGGGAGGTGTCCCGACGGGCCGCCCGGAGGGTGCGGCAGCGGCGGGGACGCCGGTATGGACAGGACTGTCCGAAGCGTCGGCAGACCGGTTCCTCCCCTCTTACGGCCCCTCATCCCGGTAAGCGGAACGCCTGCTTCAACCGGGCTTCCACACAGGGGAGGGCGGGGTGGGGCCAGGGGCACCCTGGGCGCCGGGCACTTGCCGGGTGAGAGACAATGGAGGCTCTGTCAGGGCGGGTTGTATGAGGGGACGCATGTCGGAGGCGGAGCGGGCGGGTACATCTCGTCAGGAGACTCGTCAGGACAAGAGCGAGCGGCGTCTCCTCGCCGGGCGGTACCGGCTGGGGGACGTGCTGGGCCGAGGCGGCATGGGCACGGTCTGGCGCGCCGAGGACGAGACCCTCGGCCGGACGGTCGCCGTCAAGGAGCTGCGGTTCCCGTCGAACATCGACGAGGAGGAGAAGCGGCGCCTGATCACGCGCACCCTGCGCGAGGCAAAGGCGATCGCCCGGATCCGCAACAACAGCGCGGTGACGGTCTTCGACGTGGTCGACGAGGACGACCGGCCCTGGATCGTCATGGAGCTGGTCGAGGGCAAGTCCCTGGCCGAGGTCATCCGCGAGGACGGGGTGCTGAAGCCCAGGCGCGCCGCCGAGGTGGGGCTCGCCATCCTGGACGTGCTGCGCTCCGCGCACCGGGAGGGCATCCTGCACCGTGACGTGAAGCCGTCCAACGTGCTCATCGCCGAGGACGGCCGGGTCGTGCTCACCGACTTCGGCATCGCGCAGGTCGAGGGCGACCCGTCCATCACCTCCACCGGCATGCTCGTCGGCGCCCCCTCCTACATCTCCCCGGAGCGCGCCCGCGGCCACAAGCCGGGACCGGCGGCCGACCTGTGGTCGCTCGGCGGTCTGCTCTACGCGGCGGTCGAGGGCACCCCGCCGTACGACAAGGGCTCGGCGATCGCCACGCTCACCGCGGTGATGACCGAGCCGCTGGAGGAGCCCAGGAACGCGGGCCCGCTGCGGGACGTCATCTACGGCCTGCTGAACAAGGACCCGGCCAAGCGGCTCGACGACGCCGGGGCCCGCGCCATGCTCAACGCGGTGATCCACGCGCCCGAGCCGGAGCCGATGGACGCCACCCGCGTGGTTCCGCTGCCGGTCCAGTCCGGCGGGCCGGACGGCAGGCGGGGCGAGGAGGCCGGGGAGAAGCTGCGCGGCGCGCTGCGCTCGGTGGGATCCAGGCCGTGGCTGCGCAGCCAGGGCAGTGGGTCTAT
>NZ_JACBWZ010001057.1 GCF_013870595.1 Streptomyces sp. WELS2
TGCCGGACACGCCGGTCAGGGGGCCGTCACCGACATCGGCGAGCGGCAGCCGGGTATGGCCCTCGGCGAGGGTGCCGCCGGGCTGGACGGTGGCCTCGCGGACGCCCTTCACCTCCAGCAGCGGCTTGGCCAGCCGCCACACGGTGCGGTACTCGAAGGTGCCCTGGGTGACCTTCGGGGTGGGCGCGGCGAAGACGCTGTCGTAGGCGAGGGGGACCTGGACCGCGCCGAACAGGTCGGCGCCGTTCGCCCGCCGGTCGTACTCCATCAGCAACTGGCGGGTCTCGGTGCGCCGGTCCACGGCGGCCCTGACCTCGCGCAGCTCCCGGCCGTCCAGGGTGATGTCCTGGTCGTGGTCCAGGCGGATCTCGGGGGCGGTGAGGAAGCCGAGGCCGAGGGAGTCGGCGCCGTGGCCGCCGCGTACGTCGAGGAAGGTGGCGAGGGTGTAGGTGCCCGGCTTCAGGCGCAGCTGGAGGGTGCCGGTATCGCCGACGTGCGCGGGCCGGGCGTCCTCTCCTTCGGCGAGCCGCTGCACGGTGAGGTCGGCGGGCACGGGGGCGCCGTCGCGGTCCTTCACATGGACGGTGAGCGTGTACCGCTCCTCCTCCTTGACCAGGCCGAACACGGTGTGCGCGAGGGGGGTGCCGTCCTCGGCGGCGGCCACGACCTGCCCGCTGGTCTCGCCGACGGGCGCCCGGGTGGCGTCGCCCGTCACGGTGGTGGAGGCGGTGGAGTGCGCGGGCACGGTGAGGGTGTCCCGGGCGAGGGTGACGACGCCGTCGGGGGCGCCCCGCACGGACAGCCTCAGCCGCACCTCGGCGTCGGAGGTGTTGCGGTAGGCGAGGGTGCGGGTGACGGGCCGGTCGGTGTCGTAGGGCCAGCGGTGGAAGCCCAGGTCGGCGCTGCCGGTGGCGGTCAGGTGCGCCCGTACCGCGTCCGGGACGGCGACCCGGCCCGCGCCCAGGACGTAGGCGGAGGTGTCGAGTTGCCGTGAGGTGGACAGCAGCGCGTCCTTCAGCTCGGCGCCGCTCCAGCCGGGGTGCTCCTGGGCGAGCAGCGCGGCCACCCCGGCGACCTGCGGGGTCGCCATCGACGTGCCGCTCATGGAAGTGTAGTCGCCGGTGCCGGGGGCGAGGCGGGAGCGGGCGGCGAGGATGTCGACGCCGGGCGCGGAGATGTCCGGCTTGAGGGCGTTGTCGCCGAGGCGGGGTCCGGCGGAGGTGAAGTAGGCGGGCTGGTCGTCGGCGTCGACCGCGCCGACGGTGAGCGCGGCGTCGGCGGCGCCGGGCGAGCCGACGGACGAGGGCGCGCCGGTGTTGCCGGCGGCGACCACGAACAGCGCCCCGGTCTCCTCGGAGAGGGTGTTCACCGCCTGGGCCATCGGGTCGGTGCCGTCGCTCGGTTCCGGGGAGCCCAGGCTCATGGAGACGATCCGGGCCCGCACGTCCCGGGCCGCCCACTCCATCCCGGCGATGATCTGCGACTCGCTGCCCGAGCCCTGGTCGCTCAGCACCTTGCCGACGGCGAGGGTGGCGCCCGGCGCGACCCCCTTCTCCGTGCCGCCGGAGGCGGCGCCGCTGCCGCCGACGGTGGAGGTGACATGGGTGCCGTGCCCGTTGCGGTCGGCGACCTCCTCCCCCTCGACGAAGCTGCGGCTGGTGCCCACCCGGCCGGCCAAGTCGGGATGGCCGAGGTCGGCGCCGGTGTCCAGGACGGCGACGGTGACGCCCTTGCCGGTCAGCCCCGCGTCCCAGGCCGCCGCCGTGCCGATCTGGGCGTTGCTCCGGGCGAGGTCGGCCGTCACCCGCCCGTCCAGCCACACCTTGCCGATGCCCGCGCCCCGGGTGAACGACCGCCAGAAGGTACGGCCCCT
>NZ_JACBWZ010001058.1 GCF_013870595.1 Streptomyces sp. WELS2
GCGCGGGCCGCTGCTCCTGGAGTTCGTGGTGGACGGTGAGACACCGCCGGACTGGGCGGCCGGGCCGATAACGAGCAGGCCCCGTCCGGAGGGCCTGAGCAGGCTCATGGGGAGGGCGCCGGCCGGCTGACCCCGCCGGCGGGAAGGCCGGAGGGGCCGGACCGGCTCCCGCACGGGACGCGGTGACCGCGGCCGGCCGGGCGGGGTTCCGTCAGTCGGTCGCCCGCGAGGTCAGTGGTACGGTCACCGTGACCCGCTTGCCGTGGGCCGGCCAGGTGACCTCCAGGTCGCGGGCGAGCATCGCCACCAGGTGCAGACCGTGGCCGCCGACCCGGCGGGGATCGGGGGGACGCCTGCGTGGCGGCTCCCGGGAGGTGTCCGTGACGGTGACGCGCAGTGCCCGCGCGCCCGGCAGCACCTCGAGGCCCAGCGCGCAGGGGCCGGGCGCGTGCTTGGCCGCGTTGGTCACGAGCTCGCTGACGACCAGCTGGGCATCCTGCACCGAACGCCGTGCGGGGGCCGGCCGCGCCCGCGCGAGCAGGTCGGCCACGGCGTCTCTGGCCTCGGCGATGCTGGAGACGCCGGCGTCCCAGGTGCGGCTGTACCGCAGGACCGCCGGGCGGTCCCGCGTGGTCGTCGCGTGCGTCCTGAGCGGGATGTCCATACCTCGTTGCCCTTTTCCTCTGGGGTCAGGGGCCCTTCCTGTGCACAGGGGTGCCGTGCCGTCCCTGCTCGGCTACCCGCTGGGCGGCGGGTCAAGGGGACGTTTGCGAGGAATTCCCCTGATGAGCAGGAACGCCCCGGTCCGGCGAGCATGAACGGGCCCGGGACCTCCGCTCGCGCTGGAACTCCCGGGCCCGTTCGGCGGCCGGACCGGCACATGCCTCGGTGGCCGAAGCCGTCTCCTCAGTGCTTGAAGACGTCCTTCGCCTTCTCCTTGCTCTGCCGGGCGTCTCCCTTGGCGCCCTCCGTGCGGCCCTCGGCCTCCATGCGTTCGTTGCCCACGGCGCGGCCCAGGGCTTCCTTCGCCTTGCCCTTGGCCTGCTCCGCCTTGGCCTTCGCCTTCTGGTTGCCGGCCATCGTGTGTCACTTCCCAACGTCTTGCGCGGTCTTTGGTCACCCTCCGGATTGCCGCTGCGCAGGCGTCCAAACCCGGTGGCGGATCAGCGGGCGCGGCGCCGCCGCACGAGATGGCGTACGACGAACCCCGCGATCACGACGGCGACGGCGAGGAGCACGTACAGCTGGTAGCGCCTGATCTCGTCGTAGACCGCGGTGATGTGGCTGCCGGTCAGGTATGCCAGGGTGGTCCACAGGCCGACCCACAGGGCCGCGCCGAGGGCGTTGAAGGCCAGGAAGCGGCGCCAGTGCATGCCGGACGTGCCGGCGATGATGCCGTTGGCCTGGCGCAGGCCCTCCACGAACCGGGCCACGGTCACGATCTTGCCGCCGTGCCGGGTGAAGAACTCCTCGGCGGCCTCGAACCGCTTGGGGGTGAGGAAGACGTACCGCCCCCACCGGTGCACGAAGGCCCGGCCGCCGACCCGGCCGATCAGATAGCCGAGGTTGTCCCCGGCGACGGCCGCGGCGAACGCGATGAGCGCCACGGCCACCACGTTCAGCCGCCCCGCGCCCGCGTACACCCCCGCCGCGATGAGGATCGTCTCGCCGGGCGCGGGCACCCCGAAGTCCTCCACGAAGACCACACCCCCCACGGCCCAGTAGCCGTAGTGGGCGAGCAGCGGTTCCAGATGGGCCAGCGGTCCCGGGAGGGGAGGCGACGACATGTCTCCACGGTACGTCCGTGTCGCCGTTCGGCGATCACGACCGGCTGACCGGGCTCTCCTGGTCCGGGGTGACGGGCTCCGGGCC
>NZ_JACBWZ010001059.1 GCF_013870595.1 Streptomyces sp. WELS2
GCCAGCCAGCCGGCCGGCCCCATGCCGGTCACCGGGCCGAGCAGCACCAGCAGCAGCACCTGCGCACCCGCTCCCACGGCGGTCTCCTGCCGCAGTCTCGCGTCGTACATGTCGTTCAGGGCCACCGCACACCCTCCGGCCGAGTGACAGAGTCGATCAACGCCGCGTACTGTGCGCGGCCTGTGCACCACCCGGTACGTGAACAGCTTCCCGATCGTTCAGGAGGACGCCGATGCACCGCTTTGCCCGCGCGTTCTGGCTCCGCTCGCCCGGCCACGGGGAACTCCGCGACGTCACCCTCCCCGAACCCGCCCCGGACGAGGTCCTGGTGCGCGCCCTGTACTCCGGGGTGAGCCGGGGCACCGAGACGCTCGTCTTCCGCGGCGGGGTGCCCCGCAGCCAGCACACCGTGATGCGCGCGCCGTTCCAGGAGGGCGACTTCCCGGGCCCGGTCAAGTACGGCTACCTCAGCGTCGGCGTGGTGGAGCAGGGCCCGGCCGCGCTGACCGGCCGTACGGTGTTCTGCCTGTACCCGCACCAGAGCCGCTACGTCGTCCCGGCGAGCGCCGTCACCGTGGTGCCCGAACGGGTGCCCGCCGAACGGGCCGTGCTCGCCGGGACCGTGGAGACCGCCGTCAACGCCCTGTGGGACGCGGCACCGCTGATCGGCGACCGGATCACGGTGGTCGGCGGCGGCATGGTCGGCTGCGCGGTCGCCGCGCTGCTCGCCCGGTTCCCCGGCGTCCGACTCCAGCTGGTCGACACCGACCCGGCCCGCGAGGCGACCGCGCGGGCACTCGGCGTGGACTTCGCCCGCCCCGCGGACGCCCTCGGCGACCGCGACCTCGTCGTGCACGCCAGCGCCACCGAGGCCGGCCTCGCCCGGTCCCTTTCCCTCCTCGCCCCCGAAGGCACGGTCGTGGAACTGAGCTGGTACGGCGACCGGACCGTGGCCCTGCCGCTCGGCGAGGCCTTCCACTCCCGCCGGCTCACCCTCCGCGGCAGCCAGGTCGGCACCGTCTCCCCGGCCGCCCGGCCCGGACGCGGCTACGCCGACCGGATGGCACTCGCCCTGGACCTGCTCGCCGACCCCGCGCTGGACGCGCTCGTCACCGGTGAGAGCCCCTTCGAGGAACTCCCGTCCGTCCTGCCGAAGCTGGCGTCCGGCGAGATCCCCGCCCTGTGCCACCGCATCCGTTACACGGAAACCGGCCTGACCTGAGAAAAAGGGTGAGAGCGGGCTGAACACGGGGAAGCGACAAGCCGTACTACACGGCAACCCCCGGCGGGCAAGCGCGGGGGACCAGACGCGCCGCACCGGGAGGGTCGTCCGTTGTTCAGCATCACCGTCCGCGATCACCTCATGATCGCCCACAGCTTCCGCGGCGAGGTCTTCGGGCCCGCGCAGCGCCTGCACGGCGCCACGTTCCTCGTGGACGCCACGTTCCGCCGCAGGCGGCTGGACGAGGACGGCATCGTGGTCGACATCGGCCTGGCCACCCGGGAACTGCACGCGGTGGTCGACGAGTTGAACTACCGCAACCTGGACGACGAACCCGACTTCCAGGGTGTCAACACCTCCACCGAGTACCTCGCCAAGGTCATCGCCGACCGGCTCGCCGAGCGCATCGCCAGGGGCGGGCTGGGGGAGGGCGCCAAGGACCTCGAGGGGATCACCGTCACCCTGCACGAGTCGCACGTCGCCTGGGCGAGTTACGAGCGTGCCCTGTGACCGGCCTGACCGCCCGCCGCGGCCGCCGTCCCCACCCGGCCCCCGCCCCGGACACCACCCGGACCGTCCCCATGACCCTGCGCACCGCGCACTTCGTGATGCCGGGCGGCGTCGACGACCCGGCCGCGCCCAGCGGCGG
>NZ_JACBWZ010000106.1 GCF_013870595.1 Streptomyces sp. WELS2
AGGCCCCCGCGGACCCGGGGACGACGGTCCACCCGGCAGCGGCTCCCGACGACCCGGCTCCCGCCGCCGGACCCACCGTGGCTCCGGAACCCGACGACACGGTCGCCGCCGGTGCCGCCGGGACCGCCCAGGAGCCCGCCGGGACCGCCGTACCCGAGGCCGCCGCGTCCCCGCTCCGGGCGGAAACCGAAGAGGCGCCCGCCGCCACGGAGCCGCCCGGGGACGACGGCGCCACCGACGACACCCAAGAGGGACAGGACGCCCAGGAGTCCCGGGACGCCGAGGGAACCCCGGAACCCGCCCTCGACACGGCCGAGGAGCCTCCCGCCGCCCCCCTGCCGCCGCACGACGACCACCCCCTCGCCTCCTACGTCCTGCGGGTCAACGGCACCGACCGGCCGGTCACGGACGCCTGGATCGGCGAGTCGCTGCTCTACGTGCTGCGCGAACGGCTCGGTCTCGCGGGCGCCAAGGACGGCTGCTCGCAGGGCGAGTGCGGGGCCTGCAACGTCCAGGTGGACGGCCGGCTGGTGGCGTCCTGCCTGGTCCCGGCGGTCACCACGGCCGGCAGCGAGGTCCGCACGGTCGAGGGCCTGGCCGTGGACGGCCGGCCCTCCGACGTCCAGCGCGCGCTGGCCCGCTGCGGCGCCGTGCAGTGCGGCTTCTGCGTCCCCGGCATGGCGATGACCGTGCACGACCTGCTGGAGGGCAACCCGGCGCCGACCGAGCTGGAGACCCGGCAGGCGCTGTGCGGCAACCTGTGCCGCTGCTCGGGCTACCGGGGCGTCCTGGAGGCCGTCAAGGAGGTCGTCGCCGAGCGCGAGGCGTCGTCCCACGCCGGCCACGAGACGGACGCGGACGAGGCACGCATCCCGCACCAGGCGGCCCCCGGCTCCGGCGGCGTCCACGCGTCGGCCTTCGAGGCCCCCGGCGCGTTCGCCGCCCCCCGGCCCGCTGAGCCGTACGACACGCCGGACCCGTACGGCAGCACGCCCCCGGGACCGCAGGACCAGCAGCACTACGGCCAGGACGGAGGCCAGGCGTGAGCAACGAAGCCGGCATCGCGACCACCGCCGCGGAAACCGCCCCCGAGGCCGAGCCGTCGCCGCACGGCCTCGGCGTCTCCCTGCCGCACGCCGACGCCCGCGCCAAGACCGAGGGCACCTTCCCGTACGCCGCCGACCTGTGGGCCGAGGGCCTGCTGTGGGCGGCCGTACTGCGCTCCCCGCACGCGCACGCGCGCATCGTGTCCATCGACACCACACACGCGCGCGAGATGCCCGGCGTCCGCGCCGTCATCACCCACGAGGACGTACCCGGCACCCCCCGCCACGGCCGCGGCACGCCCGACCGGCCGGTGTTCGCCTCCGACGTCGTACGCCACCACGGCGAGCCCATCGCGGCCGTGGCCGCCGACCACCCGGACACCGCGCGGATGGCCGCCGCCGCCGTCATCGTCGAGTACGAGGTCCTCGACCCCGTCACCGACCCGGAACAGGCCTTCGAGGCCGAGCCGTTGCACCCCGACGGCAACCTGATCCGGCACATCCCGCTGCGCCACGGCGACCCCGAGGCGGTCGGCGAGGTCGTGGTCGAGGGCCTGTACCGGATCGGCCGCCAGGACCCGGCCCCCATCGGCGCCGAGGCCGGTCTGGCCGTGCCGCGCCCGGACGGCGGGGTGGAGCTGTACCTGGCCTCCACGGACCCGCACACCGACCGCAACACGGCCGCCGCCTGCTACGGCCTGTCCCCCGATCGGGTGAAGATCGTGGTCACCGGGGTGCCCGGCGCCACGGCGGACCGCGAGGACCAGGGCTTCCAGCTCCCGCTCGGCCTGCTCGCGCTGCGCACCGGCTGCCCGGTGAAGCTGACGGCGACCCGCGAGGAGTCCTTCCTCGGCCACGCCCACCGCCACCCCACCCTGCTGCGCTACCGCCACCACGCCGACGCCGAGGGCCGGCTGGTCAAGGTCGAGGCGCAGATCCTGCTGGACGCCGGCGCGTACGCCGACACCTCCGCCGACGCCCTGGCCGCCGCCGTCTCCTTCGCGTGCGGCCCGTACGTCGTCCCGAACGCGTTCATCGAGGGCTGGGCCGTGCGCACCAACAACCCGCCCTCCGGCCATGTGCGCGGCGAGGGCGCCATGCAGGTGTGCGCCGCCTACGAGGCGCAGATGGACAAACTGGCGCGGAAACTGGGCCTGGACCCGGCCGAGCTGCGGCTGCGCAACGTCCTGGCGACCGGGGACGTCCTGCCGATCGGCCAGACCGTGACCTGCCCGGCGCCGGTCGCCGAACTCCTCCAGGCGGTACGCGACTTCCCGCTGCCCGCGCTGCCGAAGGACACGCCCGAGGAGGAGTGGCTGCTGCCCGGCGGCCCCGAGGGCGCGGGCGAACCGGGCGCGGTGCGCCGGGGCGTCGGCTACGGCCTGGGCATGGTGCACATGCTGGGCGCGGAGGGCGCCGACGAGGTGTCCACGGCCACGGTCAAGGTGCACGACGGGGTGGCCACCGTGCTGTGCGCCGCGGTGGAGACCGGCCAGGGCTTCACCACGCTGGCCCGGCAGATCGTCCAGGAGACCCTCGGCATCGAGGAGGTCCACGTCGCGCCCGTCGACACCGACCAGCCGCCGGCCGGCGCGGGCTGCCGGGGCCGGCACACCTGGGTGTCGGGCGGCGCGGTGGAACGCGCGGCGAAGATGGTCCGCACCCAGCTCCTCCAGCCGCTCGCGCACAAGTTCGGCATGTCGACGGAGCTGCTCCAGATCACCGACGGCAAGATCACCTCGTACGACGGGGTGCTGTCGACCACCGTCATGGAGGCGCTGGAGGGCAAGGAGCTGTGGGCCACGGCCCAGTGCCGCCCGCACCCGACGGAGCCGCTGAACGCCTCCGGGCAGGGCGACGCCTTCGTGGGCCTCGCGTTCTGCGCGATCCGCGCGGTGGTGGACGTGGACGTCGAGCTGGGCTCGGTACGGGTGGTGGAGCTGGCGGTCGCCCAGGACGTCGGCCGGGTCCTCAACCCGGCCCAGCTGGCGGCCCGGATCGAGGCCGGCGTCACCCAGGGCGTGGGCATCGCCCTCACCGAGAACCTGCGCACACCCCGCGGTCTGGTCCGCCACCCCGACCTGACCGGCTACGCCCTGCCGACTGCCCTGGACGCCCCCGACATCCGGATCGTCAAGCTGGTGGAGGAGCGGGACGTGGTCGCCCCCTTCGGCGCCAAGTCGGTCAGCGCGGTCCCGGTGGTGACGGCCCCGGCGGCGATCGCCTCCGCGGTGCGCGCCGCCACCGGCCGCCCCGTCAACCGCCTCCCGATCCGCCCGCAGGCGGCGGTGGCCGCGGACCGATGAGCACACGGCCGGACGCCCGGGACGAGCCGCGCGACGTTCCCTCGCCGGGTGAGCCGCGCGATGCCGCCTCGTCCGGCGAGCCGCGTTACGAACCCCCTCCCGGGCCGGGCAGGCTGGCGCTGTGGATCCTGCTGTTCGCCGTGGCGGCACTGGCCGTTGTCCTCGGCGGGGTCTACTTCACCTGAGCCGGACGGCGTGCGGAGCCCCGCACGCCGGTCCGGCCGGGCAGGCAACGTGCCCGGCCCCGTCGACGTCTTGCCTGGTGGCGGCCGTTGTCAGTGGGGCGGCGTAGGCTGCGAAGCGGTGGGGGCACCTGCCCGGGGCCGCGTACGACGGTGTGCGCGGGCCCGTCACGCAAGGGGAAGATCGCGGGGGAGCGATGAGCACGACCGACGCCGGGACTCCGGCGATCACGCTGACCGAGGCGGAACTGGACCGCTACGTCACACACGCGCCGACGCGCGGCCTGCTCACGGGCACCGGCCTGCCCGCGGTGACCGACCTGCTGACCTTCTCCCCGCTGCGCACGCACGGCCTGCGCACCCTCGCCGACGCCGCCGACGGCCCCCTGCGCCTGGCGGAGGAACTGCGCGGCCGGCTGGTCATAGGCGAACTGCTCACCCCCGCCGGGATGGAGCGCGAGTCGATCCTGCTCGACGGCGCCACGGGCGAGCTGACCACGGCGTTCCTGCGCGATCCGCACGACGCGCGCCCCTTAGCGCCGTCCCTGCACACGCTGCTGCGCTTCGCGGCGGTCACCGAGGAACTCGCGGGCCTGCGCGGCCGGTTCGCCTCCCTGGCCGGCCAGTACGGTCCGCGGACCGTGACCGAGGCGTCCCGCCGCCTCCTCACCCTCTTCGAGGAGGACTCCAACGGCGAGGTCCCGCCGTACTGGAAGGCGGCGGCCCTGATCCGCCCCCTCGCCCTGGTCGCCGGCCCCGGTACGGCCTCGGGGCTCGCCCTGGACGTGCCCGCGCGGGTGCTGGACCAGGAGTTCGGGCACGGCAGGGTGACCCGTTTCGAGGAGGTCGACTTCCCGCCGACGCTCACCCACGAGCCGACGCGCCGCTTCCTGCGCGAGACGGGACTGCCGGAGTCGGCGGTCCTGTACCAGGCCGACACGGACGTCCCGCTGCCCACGCTCCGGGAGTACTTCACCGAGGAACACCCCGACCGCCCCGTCACCGACCTCCCGGCCCACTGCGACCACCTGATCCGCCTCGGCCGGCTCAGGGACGAGACCAGCCTGGTGGTGGACGGCAGAACGGGCACGGTCCTGACGTTCAGCGAACCGGACGCGACGCTCCACCCCCTCAACACCGACGTCTCCACCCTGGCGTTCACCCTGTGGCTCATCCACCACGAGCGCGTGATCGACACCCACCTGGGCCACGAACTGACCACCGACGCCTACGACCACCTGGTCGCCCTCCTGGTCCACACCCTGCGGTCCATAGACCCCACCGGCACCCTCCCGGACACGACCTGGCACTACTGGACGCATGTGCTCCAGGACGGGACGAGCGGTCTGCTCTGACGCACCCGGCCATCCGCCGGGCTCGGCATGCCGGTGACGACCGTTCAGGCGGCGGCAGACGTGCCAGGTCGCGTCCGCCGCCTCGATGCGCCCGGCCTCGGACTGCCGCTGCGCCGTCCATGGGGCAACGCCGGTATTCGCGTGGTCGGGTAAGGATCTCGCCCAGGGCTCGACGGCAGGAGCCCCTGACGGGCGTCAGGGGCTCCGGGGTGCCGGTCGGACCGGCTTCGGAGGCCGTGGCGGGAATCGAACCCGCGTAACTCGCTTTGCAGGCGAGTCCCTGAACCACTCGGGCACACGGCCGTGTCGGATTGTCGTGCTCGGCCGCGGCGGGGCGTTGCGGCCGTGTTGGTGAGATGAACGTATGGGGTGGGGTGGGCGGGGCTCAAGAGGGGGGCGGGCGGTGCAATGCGACTGCCATACGCCGTTCACGAAGGGGCGGCGGGTGTACGACCAAGGGATGAGGGGAGGTGAGGCTCCTGACAGGGGTCAAAGCCGGTGGTGCGCCTTAGCCTGACCAGCATGAGCGCCCTCGAATCCCGCAACCCCGCCGTCCTCGATCCCCCGGCCGACCAGGCGGCCGGCGTGCTGAGCCGGACGTACCGGGCGCTCAGCATCGGCATCGTGTCCGTCGTCGTGCTGATCGCGTTCGAGGCGACCGCCGTGGGCACGGCGATGCCGGTCGCCGCACGGGAGCTGGACGGCGTGGCGCTGTACGCGTTCGCCTTCTCCGGGTACTTCACGACCAGCCTCTTCGGCATGGTGCTCGCCGGGCAGTGGTCCGACCGGCGCGGCCCGCTCGGCGCCCTGACCACCGGCATCGCGGCCTTCGCCGCGGGCCTCGTCGTCGCCGGGACCGCGCGGGTCATGTGGGTGTTCATCCTCGGCCGCGCCGTGCAGGGGCTGGGCGGCGGGCTGGTCATCGTCGCGTTGTACGTCGTCGTGGGCCGGGCCTACCCCGAGCGGCTGCGGCCCGCGATCATGGCCGCGTTCGCCGCCGGGTGGGTCGTACCGTCCATCGTCGGCCCCCTCGCCTCCGGTGCCGTCACCGAGCAGCTCGGCTGGCGCTGGGTGTTCCTCGGCATCCCGGTCCTCGTCGTGTTCCCGCTCGCCCTCGCCCTGCCCCAGATACGCCGGCGGGCGGCGGGCCCGGTGGACGAGCGGGCCGGTGCCGCCGCCTTCGACCGGCGGCGGATCCGGCTCGCGCTCGGCATCTCCCTCGGCGCGGGGCTCCTCCAGTACGCCGCCCAGGACCTGCGGCCGCTCTCCCTGCTCCCCGGGCTGGCCGGAGCGGCCCTGCTGATCCCCGCCGTCCTCGGACTGCTGCCCCGGGGCACCTACCGGGCCGCCCGTGGTCTGCCGTCCGTGGTGCTGCTGCGCGGGCTGGCGGCCGGGTCCTTCATCGCCGCCGAGTCCTTCGTGCCGCTGATGCTGGTCACCCAGCGCGGGCTGTCGCCGACCCTCGCCGGGTTCTCGCTCGCGGCCGGCGGCGCCACCTGGGCGCTGGGCTCGTTCGCGCAGTCCCGCCCGCGCCTCGCGCCGTACCGGGAGCGGCTGATGACCCTGGGCATGGTGCTGGTCGCCGCCGCGATCCTGACCGCGCCCAGCGTGCTGATCCACTCCGTGCCCGTGTGGACCGTCGCCGCCGCGTGGGGCGTCGGCTGTTTCGGGATGGGCCTGGTGATCTCCTCCACCAGCGTGCTGCTGCTGAAGCTGTCCGCCCCCGAGGAGGCGGGCACCAACTCCGCCGCGCTCCAGATCTCCGACGCGCTGTCCAACGTCGTCCTGCTGGCGGCGGCCGGCGCGGCCTTCGCCGCCCTGGGCGGTGGCAGCACCGCCGCCACCGCGGCGGGCGACGGCGGGCGTCCCGCCGCCTTCGCCGCCGTCTTCCTGCCGATGGCCGCGGTGGCGCTGGTGGGCTCCTGGGTGACGACACGGCTGCGGGAACGCACCCCCGGGAACTGAGTGACCGACGGTGATCAGGGGGCTTCTGTGATGTGCCTCCCACCCTGGGGCGGCCCCGGCTCGTTCACGCCGTGCTCGCGGGGCGGCGCCGGTAGGGTGGCCCGGTTGTCGTACGTAGCCGCCCGACCCTGATCCACGGAGACCGTGACTACCACCGCCGCATCCTCCGCCACCTCCGCTTCCTCCCATCACCTCTCGCCCGCCTTCCCGGGCCGGGCCCCCTGGGGTACCGCCAGCAAGCTGCGTGCCTGGCAGCAGGGGGCGATGGAGAAGTACATCCAGGAGCAGCCGCGCGACTTCCTCGCCGTCGCCACGCCCGGCGCCGGCAAGACGACCTTCGCGCTGACCCTGGCTTCCTGGCTGCTGCACCACCACGTCGTGCAGCAGGTCACCGTGGTCGCCCCCACCGAGCACCTGAAGAAGCAGTGGGCCGAGGCCGCGGGCCGGATCGGGATCAGACTCGACCCGGAGTACAGCGCGGGTCCGCTCGGCCGGGAGTACGACGGCGTGGCCGTGACGTACGCCGGTGTGGGCGTCCGCCCGATGCTGCACCGCAACCGGGTCGAGCAGCGCAAGACCCTGGTGATCCTGGACGAGATCCACCACGCCGGTGACTCCAAGTCCTGGGGCGAGGCCTGCCTGGAGGCCTTCGAACCGGCCACCCGGCGCCTGGCGCTGACCGGTACGCCGTTCCGCTCCGACACCAACCCCATCCCCTTCGTGACGTACGAGGAGGGCGCGGACGGCATCCGGCGGTCCGCCGCCGACTACACGTACGGGTACGGGTCCGCGCTCACGGACGGCGTCGTCCGGCCGGTGATCTTCCTCTCCTACAGCGGCAACATGCGCTGGCGCACCAAGGCCGGTGACGAGGTCGCCGCCCGGCTCGGCGAGCCGATGACCAAGGACGCGGTCAGCCAGGCCTGGCGTACGGCCCTCGACCCGCGCGGCGACTGGATGCCGAGCGTGCTGCGCGCCGCCGACCAGCGGCTGACCGAGGTCCGCAAGGCCATCCCGGACGCCGGCGCGCTCGTCATCGCCTCCGACCAGGACTCCGCGCGCGCCTACGCCAAGCTCATCCGGGAGATCACGGGGACGAAGGCGACGCTCGTGCTCTCCGACGACGCCGGCGCCTCGAAGAGGATCGACGAGTTCAGCGCGAGCGACGACCGGTGGATGGTCGCCGTGCGCATGGTGTCCGAGGGCGTCGACGTGCCGCGGCTCGCGGTCGGGGTGTACGCCACGACGATCTCGACACCGCTGTTCTTCGCGCAGGCCGTCGGGCGTTTCGTACGGTCCCGGCGGCGCGGCGAGACCGCGTCCGTGTTCCTGCCGACCGTGCCCGACCTGCTGACCTTCGCCAACGAGATGGAGAAGGAACGGGACCACGCCCTCGACAAGCCGAAGAAGGAGGGCGAGGAGGACCCGTACGCCGAATCCGAGAAGGAGATGGAGGAGGCGAACAAGCAGCAGGACGAGGACACCGGCGAGCAGGACATGCTGCCGTTCGAGGCGCTGGAGTCCGACGCGGTGTTCGACCGGGTGCTGTACGACGGCGCCGAGTTCGGCATGCAGGCCCACCCCGGCAGCGAGGAGGAGCAGGACTACCTGGGGATCCCGGGGCTGCTGGAGCCCGAGCAGGTGCAGTTGCTGCTGCAGAAGCGGCAGGCCCGGCAGATCGCGCACAGCCGGAAGAAGCCGGATACGGAGGCCGACCTGCTGGAGCTGCCGGCCGAGCGGCGGCCGGTGGTCACGCACAAGGAGCTGATGGAGCTGCGGAAGCGGCTGAACACCATGGTCAGCGCGTACGTGCACCAGAGCGGGAAGCCGCACGGGGTGATCCACACCGAGCTGCGGCGGGTGTGCGGGGGGCCGCCGAGCGCGGAGGCCACGGCGGGACAGCTGCGGCAGCGGATCGCCAAGGTGCAGGAGTGGGCGACGCGGATGAAGTGACGGTCGCCCGCGCCGCCGGTTCCCCGCCCACCCGACTCGGTCCCGGGGTACGGGGGCCCCGTTCGACTCGGTTTCGACGCCACCCGGTGTGCGTATCCGGACGAATACAGCCAGGCCGGATCCGGCCTTGCCCGGATTCTGGACCGAGACTTCCGCTCAGCGAACCCGCTTCGCTACTGTCCGGCTACGCACACGCCCCGTGGCAGCGCCGCCGCGGAGCGCAGCCGTGAAGCGACAGGGCCTGGAGCCGCCGGGCCGTCCTGCCGATCGGCGGCCTCTGAAGCGCGTCGCCGACGGGACTCGGTGACGCATCCGCCGCTCAGGGACCCGCCGACCTCACCGCCGAAGGAGTGGGCGTCGTGACCGCGGAGACCTCCCAGACGCTCGACCGGGGACTGCGCGTCCTCAAGCTGCTGGCCGACACGGACCATGGGCTGACCGTCACCGAGTTGTCCACCAGACTGGGGGTGAACCGGACCGTCGTGTACCGGTTGCTCGCCACCCTCGAACAACACGCGCTCGTCCGGAGGGACCTGGGCGGCCGTGCCCGGGTCGGCCTCGGCGTGCTGCGGCTCGGCAGGCAGGTGCATCCGCTGGTACGCGAGGCCGCGCTGCCCGCACTGCGCTCCCTCGCCGAGGACATAGGGGCGACCGCGCACCTGACGCTGGTGGACGGCTCGGAGGCGCTCGCCGTCGCCGTGGTCGAACCCACCTGGACCGACTACCACGTGGCGTACCGGGCCGGTTTCCGCCACCCCCTCGACCGGGGAGCCGCGGGCAGGGCCATTCTCGCCGCGCGCCAGTCGCCGTCCGCCGACCCCGGCTACACCCTCACCCACGGCGAGCTGGAGGCCGGCGCGAGCGGGGCCGCCGCGCCACTGGTCGGGGTCACCGGCGTGGAGGGCAGCGTGGGCGTGGTGATGCTGGCCGACGCCGTACCGGAACGGGTCGGTCAGCGGGTGGTGGAAGCGGCCCGCGAGGTCGCGGAAGCACTGCGCTGACCCGGGCCGGGCACGGCGAGGGCACCCGCCGCCCTCACGTTAGATTGATTCCGTGCTCTCACGTCTCACACGCCCCCAGGCCCTCGCCGTCAGCGCGCTGCCCGTCGTGGCCCTGCTCGCCACGGCGGCGTTCGCGCCGCTGCCGTTCTCCGTGGCGCAGCCCGGCGTGACGGCGAACGTGCTCGGCGAGAACAAGGGCACCCCGGTGATCACCGTCTCCGGCACGCCGACGCGGAAGACCAGCGGGCAGCTGCGGATGACCACGATCGAGGCCACCGGCCCGGACGCCCGGGTCTCCCTCGGCGACGTGGTCGGCGACTGGTTCCGTACCGACCGGGCCGTCATGCCGCGCGACTCGGTGTATCCGAAGGGCGACACCGTCAAGGAGATCGAGAAGCACAACCTGGCGCAGATGCGCGAGTCCCAGGACTCGGCCACCCAGGCGGCGCTGACGCACCTGGGGCTCAGCCCGGACAAGGTCAAGGTCACGCTGCGCCTCGCCGACGTGGGCGGCCCCAGCGCGGGCCTGCTGTTCAGCCTCGGCATCATCGACAAGCTGGACGGCGACGGCGGCGGCGGCGACCTCACGGGCGGCCGCACCATCGCCGGTACGGGCACGATCGACGGCTCCGGCAAGGTCGGCGCGGTCGGCGGGGTGGGCCTGAAGACCCAGGCCGCGCGCCGGGACGGGGCGACCGTGTTCCTGGTGCCGAAGGCGGAGTGCGCCGAGGCCGAGGCCGAGCTGCCCGAGGGGTTGCGCCTGGTGCCGGTGACCACGCTCAAGGGCGCCGTCGACGCCCTGGTGGCCCTGGAGAAGGGCACGGGCGAAGTGCCGAGCTGCTGAGCCGGGACTCCGGCCGCCCCGCCGGGACCCGCCCGCTCACCTCCCCTCCCGCGCCGCCTGTTCCACCAGCGGGATCACCCGTAGCGGTACCGGTGTCTCCATCACGATCGTCGTGGAGGCCCGCACGATGCCGTCGAAGCCCACCACCCGGTCGATCACCCGTTGCAGGTCGGCGTTCGAGCGGGCCACCAGCCGGCACAGCATGTCCCCGCTGCCGGTGGTGGTCAGCAGTTCCAGCACCTCCGGCACGGTCGCCAGGTGCGCGCGGACGTCGGCGCCCTGGCCCTGGCGGATCTGGAGGGTGGCGAACGCGGTGACCGGGTAGCCGAGGGCCGCCGGGTCCACCTGCGGGCCGAAGCCCCGGACGACCCCGTTCGACTGCAGCCGGTCCAGCCGGGCCTGCACGGTGCCCCGCGCCACCCCCAGCCGCCGGGACATCTCCAGTACGCCGATGCGCGGTTCCTCGGCCAGCAGCACGATGATCCGCCCGTCCAGATGATCGATCGCCACGGGACCCCCTGAGATGGTCATCCTGTACACAAAGACCGTATGAACGGCCGTACCGCTGAACAGATTGCCCAGCGGATTCGCGAACTATTGCGCACCTTGCAGAGCGGGGCCACCCTTCCGGTATGACGCAGACCACACACCACACTCCCGACACGACCGCCCGGCAGGACGACCCCTTCCCGGTCAAGGGAATGGACGCGGTCGTCTTCGCCGTGGGCAATGCCAAGCAGGCGGCGCACTACTACTCCACCGCCTTCGGTATGCGGCTGGTCGCCTACTCCGGACCGGAGAACGGCAACCGCGAGACCGCCGCGTACGTGCTGGAGAACGGCTCCGCCCGGTTCGTCCTCACCTCGGTGATCAAGCCGGTCAGCACCTGGGGCCACTTCCTGGCCCGGCACGTCGCCGAGCACGGTGACGGCGTCATCGACCTGGCCATCGAGGTCCCGGACGCGCGCGCCGCGTACGCGTACGCCGTCGAGCACGGCGCCCGCGGCGTCACCGAGCCGTACGAGGTGAAGGACGAGCACGGCACGGTCGTCCTCGCCGCGATCGCCACCTACGGCGAGACCCGCCACACCCTGGTCGACCGCTCCGGCTACGACGGCCCCTACCTGCCCGGCTACGCGGCGGCCGAGCCGCTCGTCGAGCCGCCCGCCGTGCGCACCTTCCAGGCCGTCGACCACTGCGTGGGCAACGTCGAACTCGGCAGGATGAACGAGTGGGTGGCCTTCTACAACAAGGTGCTGGGCTTCACGAACATGAAGGAGTTCGTGGGCGACGACATCGCCACCGAGTACAGCGCGCTGATGTCGAAGGTGGTCGCGGACGGCACCCTCAAGGTCAAGTTCCCGATCAACGAGCCCGCCATCGCCAAGAAGAAGTCCCAGATCGACGAGTACCTGGAGTTCTACGGCGGCGCCGGCGTCCAGCACATCGCGCTCAACACCAACGACATCGTGCAGACCGTCCGCACCATGCGCGCGGCGGGCGTCGAGTTCCTCGACACCCCGGACTCCTACTACGACACCCTCGGCGAGTGGGTCGGCGACACCCGCGTGCCGGTCGACACCCTGCGCGAGCTGAAGATCCTCGCCGACCGCGACGAGGACGGCTACCTGCTCCAGATCTTCACCAAGCCGGTCCAGGACCGGCCGACGGTGTTCTTCGAACTCATCGAACGGCACGGCTCGATGGGCTTCGGCAAGGGCAACTTCAAGGCCCTGTTCGAGGCGATCGAGCGCGAGCAGGCCAAGCGGGGCAACCTGTAACGGCGGGCCCTACTCGCTGGGCGGCGGCTCGTCGGGTACGTCGCCCAGCTCCCGCAGCGCCTCCTGGGCGAGCGGCACCCGCAGCGGCGAGAAGTACGGGTTGATCCTGAGCGCCTCCTGAAGGTGCCGCCGGGCGGGGCCGGTCCGTTCCAGCTCCGCCTCGATCACCCCCAGGTGGTACGCGTACAGCGCGCTGCGCACCCCGCCGCCCTTCGTCTTGTCCGTCGCGACGGACAAGTACGTCAGCGCCTCCTGGTCCTGGCCGGTGCGGTGCAGCGCCCAGCCCAGCGCGTCGGCCACCTCGATGCCCGGCTGCCGCCGCCACTCCTCCTCCAGCCGCTCCACGGCCTCCCACGCGTCCCCGTGGTCCGCCTCGAACCGGCCGATCAGCAGCTCCTCGTCCACCCCGCCCGCCACCGACCGCGCCACCGCCTCCCGCATCCGCGCGTAGCTCTCCTCGGCGGCGTCCGGCTGCCCCAGCGACTCGTACAGCTCGCCCAGCTCCAGCAGATCCTC
>NZ_JACBWZ010001060.1 GCF_013870595.1 Streptomyces sp. WELS2
CCGAGGGGCTCGCCTGTCCGCTGCACGGCACGGTGGGCTGTGCGGTGCCCGACCGGGCGGGGACCCCGTACCTGCTGGACCTGCTGACCGCGCCGGGGAACGGACTCGACGGCCTCGCGGGCAGCGAGCCGGACGCGCTGCACGCGCTCACCGCGGTCCTGGCCTGTCTGATCCGCGGCGCGCTGCACCGGGGCGCGTCCGACGGCGTGAGCACGGTGGAGCGACTGTTACGGGCGCTGGTGCGCTGGGCCGGCGCGGTGAACTCCACCGGCCGGCTGCCGTACGGGCAGCTCCGGCTGGCCGCGCAGTACGCCCAGGTCGCCGGGCGGCTGCGGATGCAGCGCGGGCAGAGCAGCATCGGCATGGCCTGGTTCGGCCACGGCCTGGGCTGGGCGGACGCGGTGCACGACGCCCCCGCCCGGGCGACCCTGCTCAGTGACGTGTGCACCCTGGTCCGGCTCGACCAGGACGCCGGGTCGGCGCTCGCCTACGCCGAGGCCATCGGCGCGGTGGACCCCGGGCGACGGTGGGTGGCCACGCTCTCCCACCTGTACCGGGCACGCGGGCACGCGCTCGGCCACGACGCCGCCGAGTGCCGGCGGCACATCGCCCTGGCACGGCGGTCGTTCGCCCGTCTCGGCCACCGGGACCTGCTGGAGGCGCCCTGGCTGTCCGGCGCCGAGGGCGAGATGAGGGTGGAGTCGGCGATCGGCGGGGCGCTGCGCGACCTCGCCGCCGCGACCGGCGACAAGGTGACGGCACGACGCGCCGTCCACGCCACCGCGCGGTCGCGTGCCCAGCTGCCGCCGCTGATGCGGGAGACCCGGCTGCTGCTCACCCTGCGCCTGGCCGACAGCTGGGCGTGCGCGGGGGATCCCGGCGCGGCGGTCGCCGTGGCGGCCCCGGTGCTCGACGAGGCGGTGTCCTCGCGCGAGTTGGTGACCAACGCCGAGTTGCGCGGACTGCACGGCAGGCTGCTCGCCCGCTGGGGTGACCTGCCGGAGGTCAGGGAGTACCGCGAGCGGCTGCCGGCCGCGGGGATCTGAACGGCTCCCGCCGCCCCGGGTTTTGCCGGTTTTTGCCAGGACGGGACGGCGGGCCGCGAGCCGTTGACCCTGGCACGGGGTGATGTGAGGGTTCGGCCAGCCCGGCGGCGTGGCGTGCCACCTCGGCGCGGAGCGGGCGGAGACACCGACACACCGCGGAACACCGGCCCTTGGATTGGCATGAGCACGTCCATTCGGCGCCGGGTGAGCCCCACGAACTCTCACAAGGAGCGACAACGATGCTGAGAAAGCTGGCGGTGGCCGGGACATCCCTGGCCCTGACGCTGGGAGGGGTGGTGATGCCGGCCGCCTTCGCCTCGGCCGCGCCGCACACCGCTCCCCCAGTGGGCAAACCGGAGCCGACCCCCGTCGCCAGAGCCGTCGCGGCCGCCGACCGAGCGGCACGCAGCGGCCTCGACGCGCTGGCCAAGGGCCCCGAGGAGCAGTACGACCGGCGGCAGGTCACCCCCTGGGTCAAGGGCCTGTACTCCGTCGCCTACGAGCGCACCTACCGGGGCCTGCCCGTGGTGGGCGGCGACGTGGTCGTCCTCGCCGACGGCGACGGCAAGGTCCGCTCGGTCCAGTCCGCCACCAAGGCCAGGATCTCGCTGTCCACCAAGGCCCGCGTCACCGCCGCACAGGCGGTCCACACCAGCCGGACCAGGCTCGCGAAGACCGAGAAGGTGGACTCCCGGCGGCTGGTCGTGCGCGCCGAGGGCGACCGCGCCACCCTCGCCTGGGAGACCGTGCTGACCGGGCGCACCAAGGCGAACGCCCCCAGCCGGCTGCACGTCTTCGTCGACGCGCGCACCGGAAAGGTCG
>NZ_JACBWZ010001061.1 GCF_013870595.1 Streptomyces sp. WELS2
GGTCAGCCACAACCGCAGCAGATGGCGCTGTTCATCGGGGGCCGCGGTGATCCTCGGCCTGCCGGTGGCCGGTCTGGTGCCGGCCGCGCTGCACGCGGTCCCGGCCGACGCCGGGCTCACCGGCCTGGGCCGTTACCTCCAGGTCTTCGTCCTGGTCCCGGCCGCGGTCGTGCTCCTGCTCCGCGACCGGGCCGACTTCCGGCTGCTGGCCTGGTCGTTCGTGGCGCTCGCGCTGTGGCAGGGGGCGGTCGGCACGCACCAGTACGTCACCCGGACCGGGGCCTCCTACCAGGGGCAGGACGTCCGGGCGGTCGGCACCTTCGGGGTGGCGGACGTGATGGGCATGGCCACGGTGGTGTCCTTCGGGCTGGTGTGCGCGGTGGGGCTGGCGCTGGGCCGTACCGCGCCCCGGGAGCGGGCCGTGGCCGTCGCATGCGCGCTCCTGCTGCCGGTGCCGCTCGCGCTGTCCTTCAGCCGGGGCGCCTGGATCGCCACCGCCGTCACCCTCACCGTCCAGTTGCTGCTGGCCGGGGTGCGCCGCGCGGTACGGGTGGCGGCGGCCGTGCTGGCGGCCGGGGTGGTTCTGGTGGGCGGCCTGGGGGTGGGGACGACGATGCTCCGGGAGCGGATCGACAGCATCACGCGGGTCGCCGACGCGCCGGACCGGTCGGTCACCGACCGGTACACGATGTGGGCGGCGGCCCTCGGCATGTGGCGGGAGCGGCCGCTGACCGGCGTCGGGCTGAAGGCGTTCCCCGAGTACCGCGACGCACACGCCTCCCTCGCGCTGTCCTCGGGCAGCGACACCGAGGGCGCGGGCGCCGCCTTCCGCCGGCAGCCGCTGCTGTCCCCGCACAACATGTACCTGCTGGTCCTCGGCGAACAGGGGCTGACCGGGCTGCTGTGCCTGGCGGGCGGCTGGCTGGCCCTGCTGGTGTGCGCGCTGCGCGGCCTGTGCCGGACCCGCGCGGCCGGTGGCGGGGGCCTGGACTGCGCGCTGGTCGCCTGCGGGCTGCTGGTCTGGCAGCTCGTGGACTTCGCGTACGCCGACATCGGCGGACCGTCGACCGTGCTGACGGCGGTGTCCTTCGGCCTGGCCGCGTGGTGGGCCCTGCCGGCCGCCGACCGTTCCGCCCCCGCGGGGCCCCTCACCGCCCCGCCCGCGCGTACGGCGGTGCCGGGAGAGGCGGCCACGCGATGACCCGCAGGACCGACGGAACCCAGGGACCGGGAACCGGCACCGGCACCGGCACGTCAGCCGTGGCCGCCGGGGCCGGCACACCGGTACCGCAGACCGACACCGGCTCCGCCATGGCAGCCGCCCCCGGGACACCCACACCGCAGACCGCCCCGGACACGCCCGCCACAGCCGGCGTACCCCGGTCCCCGCGACCGCGGAACCACGCCGAAACGCCTACCGCGGCAGCCGCGCCCACGGCGAACCCGGGACCGCAGGGCGGCCCGGACACGCTCACCGCGGCAGCCGTATCCGGGGCCCCGCGACCGCAGCCCGGACCGGACCCGTCCGCCGCCCTCGCCGCACCCCGGCCCCCGGAACCGGAACACCGCGCCGGAACATCCGCCGCAGCCGCTCCCGGCGCCCTCCCCTCTCTCGACGGCCACCTCCTCGAGTCCGCTCCTGCCACCTCCCGTCTCCTGGCGCGGGCCGCGTTGCTCACCGCGTGTCTGTCCGTGGGGGCGGCGCTGCTGGGGCTGGTGCGGGATCAGTCGCTGGCGCGGCTGTTCGGGGCCGGGCGGGACACGGACGCCTTTCTGGTGGCCTGGACCGTGCCGGAGTTCGCGGCGACGCTGCTCATCGAGGACGGGCTGGCCTTCGCGCTGATCCCGGCGTTCAGCGCGGCCCTGG
>NZ_JACBWZ010001062.1 GCF_013870595.1 Streptomyces sp. WELS2
GGCGGCAGCAGGAACGCTCCGGCGAGCAGCACCGGGTAGAAGGTGCCGCCGAAGCGCCGGTGCACGGCGTGCTCACAGGCCGCGTAGAGTGCGGCGAGCAGGGTCGGTGCCAGCCAGGAGCCGGGGCTGTCCGGCGGCCGGTACAGGCAGGGGACGGCCAGCAGGGCGACGGCGGCCACATAGCCGCGCGCCCTCGCCGGTACCGTGTCCATCACGCCCCTCCCCGACCGTGTCCGTCCAGGCTCGGAGCCTAGGGCGGCAATCGGGGGGTGTGGGGCTTATGACCTGAGGATTAGCACGTACGGGTGATTTGACCCGGCGTGTCAGCTCTCCTGGTGCGCGGTCGGCGCACGGGTGACGTCGCGCTCCGGCACGGTCTGCCCGGAGCGGATCAGCTCGATCCGCCCCATGACCTTGGCCCGCAGGTCGGCCGGCACGTCATCATGCCCGCAGCACCGCTTGACCAGCTTCTTCACCGCCTGCTCCAGCCCGTACTTCTCCAGGCACGGGGAGCATTCCTCGAAGTGGTGCTGGAACTTGTCGCGATCGATGTCCGGCATCTCGCTGTCGAGGAACTCGTACAGGTGGTCGAGGACCTCACTGCAGTCCGTCTCGTGCGGCTCTCCGCAGCTCATGAGCCCGAGCCTTTCGCTTCGTTCGACTCTCCGGCGCCCGCCGGGACCAGCCCGCGCTCGCGGGCGTAGTCCTCCAGCATGCCGCGCAGCTGACGGCGGCCCCGGTGCAGCCGGGACATCACCGTACCGATGGGTGTCCCCATGATGTCGGCGATCTCCTTGTAGGCAAAGCCCTCCACATCCGCGAGATAGACGGCGATGCGGAATTCCTCGGGGATCGCCTGCAGGGCTTCCTTCACGTCCGAGTCGGGCAGGTGGTCCAGCGCCTGCGACTCGGCGGAGCGCAGACCCGTCGACATGTGCGACTCGGCGCGCGCGAGCTGCCAGTCCTCGATCTCCTCGGCCGCGCTGCGCTGGGGTTCGCGCTGCTTCTTGCGGTACGAGTTGATGAAGGTGTTGGTGAGAATCCGGTACAGCCACGCCTTGAGGTTGGTGCCCTCGCGGAACTGGTGGAAGGACGCGTACGCCTTGGCGTAGGTCTCCTGCACCAGATCCTCGGCGTCGGCCGGGTTGCGCGTCATGCGCAGCGCGGCCGAGTACATCTGGTCGAGGAACTCGAGCGCGTCCCGCTCGAAGCGCGCGCTGCGCTGCGAGCTGGTCTCGGACGCGCCGATGCCCTGGCCCTCGGGCAGCTCCGCCTGGCCGTTGTCGGTCCCTGCGTCGGTCCCAGCGACCGGACCCACCTCCTCAAGATCCCGGGTGGGACCGAAGCCGATCCCACTCGTTTCGGAGGATAGAACACGACCCGTGCCCGCCGCCGCTCGAATAGGAGCCGTCTTGGCCGCGTGCAGCACCGACCAGTCCAGGTCAGCGGCGCTGCGGCGGCTCGGGCAGATGGTCGAACCCATGCGGCGGACTTCCTCTCGTGCTACGACGTCGGTGCCGGGCTCCCGGCACTCCTGACGCCCTCAACAGCGGACCGCCGCCCGGCATTCCCGGGTCACCCGAGTGACGCCACCCACTCCAGCACCGCGCCGGTGACGATCTCCAGTGCCCGTTCCCCGGTGATCTCCGCGCGCTTGGGCACGGCCAGGCCGTGATCGGCGCCGGGCACCTCGACCAGGCCGTAATCGCCCGGGGGGAACTCGGCCGGCTTGCCGAAGGGGTCGTTGCCGCCCTGCACCACCAGCGTGGGCACCCCGGCGTCCAGCAACTCCCCGGCGCGGGACTTCTCCGGTCTGCCCGGCGGGTGCAGCGGGAAGCTCAGCGCGAGCACGGCGTGCGCGCCCAA
>NZ_JACBWZ010001063.1 GCF_013870595.1 Streptomyces sp. WELS2
CGCAGGGTCTTGCGGCGCTGTGCGAACGCCGCGTCGACCACCGCGAAGACCTCCCGCTTGGAGGCGGTCGTCTCGATCGGCTCGGTCCGCCGGACCAGGGACACCAGTCCGCTGTCGACGTTCGGCGCCGGCCAGAACACGTTCCGGCCGATGGCCCCGGCCCGCTTGACCTCGGCGTACCAGTTGGCCTTCACGGACGGCACGCCGTACACCTTGTTCCCGGGCGCGGCGGCGAGCCGGTCGGCGACCTCGGACTGCACCATCACCAGCGTCCGCTCGATGCTCGGGAAGGTGTCGAGCATGTGCAGCAGCACCGGCACGGCCACGTTGTACGGCAGGTTGGCCACCAGGGCCGTCGGCGCGGGGCCGGGCAGCTCGGTGACGTGCATCGCGTCGGAGTGGACCAGCGCGAACCGGTCGGCGCGGCCGGGCATGCGCGCGGCGATGGTCGTGGGCAGGGCCGCGGCCAGGACGTCGTCGATCTCGACGGCGGTGACCCGGTCGGCGACCTCCAGCAGCGCGAGGGTGAGCGAGCCGAGCCCGGGGCCGACCTCCACCACCACGTCGTCGGGCCGGACCTCGGCGGTGCGGACGATCCGGCGGACGGTGTTGGCGTCGATCACGAAGTTCTGGCCGCGCTGCTTGGTGGGGCGGACACCGAGCGCTGCCGCGAGCTCACGGATGTCGGCGGGGCCGAGAAGGGCGTCGGGGGTGGGGCTGGTCACGGGACAAGGGTACGGGGGTGCGGGGGGCCGGGATGCCGGGGGCGGCGCGAGCGGCGGGGCGGGGAACTACCCCCGCAGCCTCGCGCCGCAGTGCGGCCACGGGCTCGCGCCCCGCTGTACGTACAGTTTCTTCGCGCGGTACGTCTGTTCGTCCGGGGAGGCGTCCTGGGGGCGGCCCCTGCCGCCGAGGCTGTGCCAGGTACGGGTGTCGAACTGGTAGAGGCCGCCGTAGGTGCCCGAGGGGTCGACGGCGTCCGGGCGGGCGCCGGACTCGCAGACGGCGAGGGCGTGCCAGTCCAGGTGGTCGGCGTCGTGCACGGAGGCGGGGCGCGGCCGGGTGCCGACCTTCACCACCTGGGTGCGGGGCGCGCGCACCAGCTCGGTGCTCTCCGGGCGCGGGCGCTGCCGGACCCCGTTGACGGTGCGCACGTAGTAGACGGTGCGGCGCAGCCCGGGCCGGCCGGGCCGGGTGACGACCTCGGTGCCCCGGAAGAGGGCGGGGTCGGCGATCCGTACGGCCGGGAACGGGATCGGCTCCTCGTGGACCTCCCGCCGGCCGGTCACCCGCAGCACGGTCACGGTCTGTCCGTCGCGCGGGAAACCGTCCGCCGGGACGGAGAGGGTGTCCTGGCCGCGCAGGGTGATCCCGGCCTCCTCGACCACCTCGCGGACGGTGGCCGCGTTGGTGCGGACGGTCCGGGTCCGGCCGTCCGCCATGACGGTCACGGCCCGTTCGGTGCGCACGTCGAGCGCGAGCCCGGCGCGTGAGATGCGCCGGGAGCGGGAGGCCGACAGATAGGCGCCCTCGGCACGGACCCCCAGCTGCTCCAGCGCGCCGGCCACGGTGCGCGCCGTCGTCCACACCTGCCGCCGGTGGCCGTCCAGGGTGAGCCGCAGGGGGCGGGCGTAGCGCACCGCGACCTCGTCGCCGCTGGTGAGCGCGGTGCCGGGGGTGGGCGCGACCATGTCGTGCGCCCCCACTCGTACGCCCTCCTCGGCGAGCAGTTCGCCCACGTCGTCGGCGAAGGTGTGCAGGGTGCGCCGGTCGCCGTCGACGCTCAGCTCGATCGCCTTGTCGTCGGCGACGAAGGCGCTGGTGCCGCCGGCGAGGAAGGCCACGACGAGCGCCTGCGGCAG